>JBAWAM010000888.1:0-12648 GCA_049589315.1 Myxococcaceae bacterium | reverse complement strand
GATCAGGGCGGCGCTGGACGCAGGCGCGACGACGATCCTGGTAGGCGCGGGCGGGAGCGCCACGAACGACGGCGGCGCCGGTGCGCTCGTCGCGCTCGGAGTGAGATTGCTCGATCGCGAAGGAGCGACGCTGTCGCCGGGCGGCGGCGCGCTGGCGACCCTGGACGCCGTGGACCTGTCGGGCCTGGACCCTCGGCTGGCGAACGCGGAGATCGCCGTGGCGACCGACGTGCGCAACCCGCTGCTGGGGCCCGAGGGCGCGACGGCGGTGTACGGGCCGCAGAAGGGCGCGACGTCGGAGGCAATCGAGGAGCTCGAAGCCTCGCTGTCGAACTTCGCCGACGTGGTCGAACGAACCTGCGCCGTCCGCGTGCGGGACGTGCCCGGCGCCGGAGCCGCAGGAGGACTCGCGTTCGGACTCGCCGCGGTCGCGGGCGCGCGCATCGTCCCCGGATTCGACGAGATCGCCCGGGCGATGAAACTCGACCAGCGCCTCGCCGGGTCCGATGAGATTCTCACCGGTGAAGGCCGGGTGGACGTGCAGACCGGATATGGGAAGGGACCGTTCGCCCTGGCGCAACATGCCCGACGGACGGGTCGTCCGGTGACGTGCTTCACCGGCGCGCGGGCGCCCGGCGCGCGCGCAGAGGACCTCGGCTTCGAGCGCATCGTCGAGGTCTCACCGGACCGCCTCCCGAACCGGGATGAGGCGGCCCGGCAGCTCGAGGACGCGGCGTTCCGCTGGGCGCGAGAGCGGGCGTCGTGAAGTCGGGCCTCTTTCGTGGACTGCTGTGCGCCGTTGCGTTCGCAGCGACGTCCGCTCGGGCAGATGAGGCGACCGGGCAGGATGCCGCCGCCGCAGGTCGGGCAGGGACGCACGTCGCCGCGATCTCCGGCCCCAGCGCGGTGCAGCAGAACCCGGCGAACTTGTCGCGCATGTTCAGCCTGGGCGCGGTCGTGGGCGCAGCGGGCGTCGCGACGCCGGGGCGCGGACTGGCGTTCCCACCGCACCTCTACGCCGGGTACGGCAATGGCCGGATGGGCCTCGCGCTCGGAGTGAACTCGCCGGGCTCCTCGATGTGGGCGGGGTACGCCGGCGGCGCATGGCAGCTCACGCCCGGGCTGTCCGTCGGCGCGAGAGTGTCGCTCCAGGGAGAGACCGCCGGTACGGAAGGGTTCGGGTGGGGGGCAGCTGCGGGTGTGTCCTGGGCGCCGAGCGAACGCGTGCGCTTCGGGCTCGAGGGGAGTTTGCCGTCCCTGTCGATCCCGGCGCACCTGGCGCTGGGGACGGCGGTGTTCCTGGACGCGTTCCGCCTGTTCGCGGACGCGGAGCTCGAGCGACGCGAGGCCCTGCACGCGTTCGACGTGCGGCTGGGCGTGGAGAAGGACTTCGGCCCGACCTTCCTTGCGCGGGCGGGGCTCCTCCTGGACCAGGAGGTGTCCGGCTCGGAGCGCCTCGGCGTCAGCGTGGGCGCGGGCCGTGACCTCGGCGCGATCGAGGCGGACGTGGCCTACGTGCTCCTGTTCACCACGAGGACTTCCGAATTCGGTCACGTTCTCGCGCTGACGCTGCGCTTCAGCACGCCCCCCGGCGTGTCCACACGGAGGGCCGACACGAGCAGCACTGGAAACGGCGAGTGACTACCCGTTTCCGCGATGCGCCGCTCACCGCTGGTCCTGGCCGCAGTGACGAGCGTGCTGCTGCACGGGTTGCTCCTGCTGTGGGTCGCCACGCGTCCGGAGCGCCCGCCCCCGCTGCCCGCCAACGAACCGATCGAGGTGGTGGTGATCGAGCCTCCACCGCCGAAGCCACCCAGCTCACCCGAGCCCGAGAGAGCACCCGAGCCCGAGAGAGCACCCGCGCCGGCGCCTCGAGCGAGTGGACCACGCGCACCGACGAGACGACCTCAGCCCAGCGCTCCCGCCCCGGCTCCCGGTGACGCGCCCACTGCCGAGGCGCCGCGCAACTCCACCGGGGGAAGCTGGATGCTTCCCGACGCGAGGATCGCCGAACGGCTCGACGCCCTTCCAGATGCCGGCACGCCCCCGCCGTCCGGCCTTCAGGGGCTTCCGTCGCGCGGCGCGGACGAGCTCGTGCGGAACATTGCCTCCGAAACGATCGGGAACGCCCGGGTGCAGCGCGGGCTCGTGCACAGCTGGTACGGCGAGCTCGGAAAGGCGCTGCTGCGGACGTGGGATGCAGACCGCGCGGTCAGCCGGCGCGGGTTGCGCGGCTACTTCGAACAGGCGCAGGAGAACGGCCGGGTGTGGACGGGGATCTGGAGGGAGCACGCAGCCCAGTACGGCGCAACGGGCAATCCACTCCAGGAGTCCGGCGATCCCCCCCGGGAACCGGAGCGCGGTCCACCCTCGGCGAGTCCGACGCTCGATGCGCGTCAGGCCTTGAAGAAGGAGATGCGGGCGGAGTTCCGCGCCACGAAGAAGGCCACCATCCGGGTCGTGCAGGATGCGGCCGGGAAGCTGATCACCGCTGAGGTCGTCGCGCCTTCCAACGATCCCCAGGTCGATCGTGAAGCGTTGGGGGACGTGCGCAGCGCGGCCGAACGCTTGCCGTCCCCTCCCCCCGAGGTCCTCGGCGGGAGAAACCGGGTGATCAGCCTCTGGCAATTCGAGTTGATCGTGTCGATTTCGCCGCCGGTTCCGTCGATGCGCTTCGAGTTCGACGAAGCAGTGGGCTTCGTCGATCCCCGACTTCCGCTGGACCGGCGGATCTACAAGCGGGTGAGGCTGCTGGCGGTGGAGTGATCCACCTCAGGCCTGCGCGGCCTGAACCGCCTCCCTCACCTGGTCCACGTGCCCTGCGACCTTCACCTTCGGCCAGGCGCGGACGACCTTCCCGTCCGGGCCGATGAGGAAGGTCGACCGGATGATCCCCATGAACTTCCGGCCGTAGAGGCTCTTCTCCCCCCAGGCACCGTACTTCTCCGCGACGGCATGATCGGTGTCGACGAGGAGCGGGAAGGGCAGCTCGTACTTCGTGGCGAACTTCAGGTGGCTCTTCTCGTCATCGGGCGAGACGCCCAGCACCACCGCACCGAGCTGCTGCAGCGAGGCGTACTCGTCGCGGAAGGTGCAGGCCTCGGTGGTGCAGCCCGGCGTGTTGTCCTTCGGGTAGAAATAGAGGACGACATACTTCCCCTTGAAGTCGGCCAGCTTCACCGTCTTCCCGGTCTGGTCCTTCAGCGAAAACGCGGGTGCCTTCTGCCCTTCTTCGATCGCCATCGCGTACCCCTCCGTCAGTCTCCCAGCAGGAGATTCTTCAGCTCCTTCAGGCGCGTCTCCGGGTTGCCGTAGTGCGCACGGTAGTCCTTCTGCGAACGACGGATCACCTCCAGCGCCTCCTCGCGCCCATACACCTCGGTGATCTCGACCTTGCGCTTCTCGGCGCTCGGCATCTCCTTGTAGGTGAGGAAGTAATGCTTCAGCCGGTCGACGATGCCGCTCGGGGCCTCGCTGATGTCCTGGATGTTCCCGTAGGCGTTGTCGTCCACCAGCACGGCGACGATCTTGTCGTCCGCCTCGTCGCCGTCGATCATCCGGAACCCGCCAATGGGCACCGAGCGCGCGAGGAAGTTCCCGTGCCTGAACGGCGGCTCCGCCAGGATGCAGATGTCGAGCGGATCGCCGTCGCCCTGGATCCCCGTCCGGCCGGTGCGCTGCATGCACAGCTCGGCGACCGCCTCCGCGCAGTAGGTCTGCGGGACGAACCCGTACAGCGAGGGCACCAGGCTCGAGTACCGCTGAGGCCGATCGATCATCAGGTGACCGCTCGGCTTGTTCAGCTCGTACTTCACCTGATCGCTTGGAACGATCTCCACGTACGCCATCACCTTGTCGGGCGCCTTGCTGCCCGCCGACACGCCGTGCCACGGGTGGGCCTGGAACATCAGCCCCACCAGTTCGATCATCCGGCTATCGCGCTCCGTCATCCTTTTCTTCCTCCAGCTTCCAGCTCGTTCAGGAACTCCCAGGCAGGGAACAGGAGGACCTCCTCGATCCGCTCGGAGTTCGTCAGCAACATCAGGATTCGATCCAGCCCGACCGCCACGCCACCGGACGGCGGCATCCGCCCCACCGCCTCCACGAAGCGTTCGTCGATCGGGTACACCGCACGTCTCATCTTCCGGCGGAGCGCCTGCTCTTCTTCGAGCCGGCGTCGTTGCTCCGCCGCATCCACCAACTCCGAGTACCCATTCGCCAACTCCAACCCGTTGGCGTAGAGCTCGAATCTTTCGGCCACCGACGGATTCTCGGGGCACGCACGCGCCAGCGCGGCCATCGAGACCGGGTACTCGATCAGATACGTCGGCCGCTCGTGGCCGAGCTTCGGCTCGACCTTCTCCAGGAAGATGCGGAAGAACACGTCGTCGAACGTGTCCTTCTTCCCGAACTTGATGCCCAGCGGCTCCGCCGCGCGCTTGAGCGACTCGGCATCCGGGCAGGCTTCCAGCTCGATCCCCGTCTCGCGGAACAACGCATCCCGCACGGTAATCCGTTCGTAGGGCACCCGGCTGAACAGATCGCCCTCGCCCACGTCGCGCTCGACGGCTGCCAGGCCGTACTCCAGGTCCTCCATGATCCGGTGGTAGTCCGCGTTCGGCCGGTAGAACTCCAGCATCGTGAACTCGGGGTTGTGCGTCTGCGACACCTCCCCGTTCCGGTACACCTTGCAGATCTGGAAGATCGGCCCACACCCGTCCGCGAGCAGGCGCTTCATCGCGTACTCGGGACTGGTGTGCAGGTAGAGGTTGCCCTTCCTCCCCACCGCGGTCTCCGGGACGAACGGGACCTTGAAGGCCGTGATGTGTGGCTCCATCCCGGGCGCCGGCACCAGGGTCGGCGTGTCCACCTCCTCAAAGGCACGGCCAGCGAAGAAGCGGCGAAGCGCCGCGTACATCGCTTGTCGAGTCCGGGAGGCGGACCACTGTCGGGCATTGGGCATGGGCGCGGGGGCATGTAACACTGCGGACCCCATGTTCCCAAGGGCCGGTTTCGTCGTAGCCGTCGCGCTCTCGCTGGCGGCCTGTCACAAGGCAGTCCCCGGCACGACAGCGGCCTCCTCCTCTGGGCCCTGGCTCGACCGGGAGGCGGCCGAGCTGTCGGGCCGCGCGGAGCATCTCATCCGGGCCCAGGACGAGATCGTCTGGAAGCACTGGACGGAGGGCGCTCCGCTCGACCTGAGCGCCAGGCTCGAGGAGCAGCGCGCGCTCTATACCCGCGAGGCCCTGGACCGGGTCGACGCCGTCCGACGCCGCACCACGGAGCCCGACCAGGTCCGGGCGCTCGAGCTGCTCCGAGCGCACTTCGCGGGCGAGTACGTCGCCCTGACCACGGCTCCGGAGCAGGAGGCGTTCGACACGCTCCAGGCGAGCCTCACCTTCGAGGTGGACGGTCAGGCATACCCCCTGCGCAATCTGGAGCGGCTGCTCGCGCGCGAGCGCAATGCCCTACGGCGGCAGGCGCTCCACAAGGCCGGGACGGAGGTGGTGACCAGGCTGGGCCCCGCCGCCGAACGGCTGCAGCAGGCCCTCGACACCGCCCGGACCGCAGCGGCGTACGGCTCGCGGTTGGAGTTGGCCGCGGCCCTGCGGCGGACCCGCCCCGAACGGGTGAAGGCGCTGGCGGAGCGGATCCTGGTCGAGACCGACGAGGCGTTCCGGAAGGTGCTCGAGCAGCTCGCCGCCCGCGAGCTCCGGCTCCCATTCGAGAACGTCCGTGCGCGGGATCTTCCGCGCATGTTCCGCTCGCGCGACGTCGACGAGCTCTTCCCGGCGAAGGAGATCCCGGCGCGCGCCGAGGCGACGGTCCGCGGGCTGGGCATCGACCTGCACCGCGCGGTGAAGATCGACGACCGGCCGCTCCCGCAGAAGAACCCGCGCCCGCTGGCGCTGCCCGTACAGATTCCGGACGACGTCCGACTCTCCGTCCGACCCATCTCAGGGGTACGCGCGCAGGTCGGCTATCTGCACGAGCTCGGCCATGCCCTGCACGCGGCGCACACGAAGCAGCCCTCCTTCGAGCTTTCGCGGATGGGGGGAAGCACGGTGTCCCGCGCGTTCTCCGAGCTCTTCGCCGGCCTGGCCGAGAACCCCATCTGGCTGGAGCAGAAGGCCGGGCTTACCGGCGACCGGCTCGCGCAGTACCGCGCCGAGTCGGCGGCCTGGGACCTCTACCTGCTCCGACGGAACGCGGGGCGCGCGCTGTTCGCCCTGGCGGTCTGGTCCGGAGAGGCGGCCGATCCCGCGGTCGCGTGGGGCGAGATCATGTCGCGCGCGCTCGGCGTCACGGTCGAGGAGAGCGAGCGGGTGCACCACCTGCTCGAGGCGGACACCACCCTCGCGTCCGCCTCGGCGCTGGAGTCGACGGTCCTCGCCCACCAGCTCCGCGCCCAGCTCGAGAAGCGCTTCGGCCCAGGCTGGTGGGAGCAGGTGGCGGCCGGTGAGTACCTGCGCTCGCTCTGGGCCCACGGCACCGCGCTGGACGCCGAGGAGCTGGCGCGCGCCGCGGGAGACGCGGGGCTGGCGCCCGACGCGCTCGTCCTCTGGCTCGAGCAGGCGCTGAGCTTCAGCACCGCTCATGCGCGCGGCATCAGACACGCACCTGCTGGCTGGGTGGAAGCGGCCGTTCTCGCACGGTAGACCCGCCGAAGGTCGTTCGCAGCCCAGTAGCGGGCGAGTTGCTCAATGAGGTAACGAGGCAGCGACTACGCGAATGTTCACGCATCCCATCTGGTTGGTTGGGTTCAGGCCCTTCTTCACGCTCGCGTTCGCGTCCGGAGTGCTGTTCCCTGCGTTGTGGGCGCTGGTCTTCTCCGGGGTGATCTCGCTCCCGGCGTCAGGCCCTGCCCCGATCCAGTGGCACGCCCACGAGATGCTGTACGGATTCGGGTGGGCGGTGCTCGGAGGTTTCCTTCTCACTGCGAGCAAGAACTGGGTGAAGATCCGCGGGCTCCATGGCGGACCGCTCGCACTTGCGGTGCTGCTCTGGTGCATCGAGCGCGGCGCCCTCTTCCTCCCGCCTCAGGGCGCGACGACCCCGCTCCGCTTCGTGCTGCTGAACGCCTTCGGGCTCTACATCATCGGCTATCTCGTCTGGATCCTGGTCCGGTACCACAAGCAGGACACATTCCCAGACAACGGGTTCTTCATCGTCGGTCTGCCGGTGTTCCTCGTTGCGAAGAACCTGCTGCTCGCACCGGAGACCTGGAACCTCGGCGTCACCCTGTCGATCGGCCTGTTCCGCCTCGCCTTCGCGGTGATGTTCGAGCGGACGATGACGCAGTTCATGAAGAACGCGACGGGCGTCGAGGTCCCCCGCTACCGCTGGCTGGATCACTCAATCAAGGGACTGATCCTCCTCGCTGCCTTCGAGGCGCTGCTCCCGAACGTGGTGGCTGCGTCGGTGCTGACTGCCGCGGCCACCCTGCTCTTCGCGCGGCTTCTGACCTGGAAGCCGCTCCTGGGCCTGCGGACCTTCGGGATCGGGATCATGTACGTCGGTTACCTCGGCCTGGTGATCCACCTCGTCCTGGAGGCGCTCCGCCTCTCCGGGGTGTTCGTGGGCGCGGGCACCCTTTCGATCCACGCGTTCACGTTCCTGTGCATGGGCCTCATCATCCCGGCGATGTTGATCCGAATCTGCCAGGGTCACACCGGGCGCAAGCTGCTCTTCACGACCTCCGACCGCCTCGCCATCAGCGCGATGGGAATCGCTGCATTCTTCCGGCTCGCCGCGACCCAGCTCTGGCCCGCGCAGTACGTCGCGTGGATCGCGCTGTCGGCGGTGGGCTGGAGCGTGTGCTTCCTGGTGATCGGAGCAAGGCTCACGCCGTTCCTCTGGCAGCCGCGCGTGGACGGCCGGATCCACTGACTCAGAAGCAAGCGCTCGTCCCTGAATGACCTTCTCGAGCGTGGGAACCCGCACCGATCAACCCTTCCGGCGGTAGCGGGTGACGGCGAAATCGCGCCAGCTACCGTCCTTGCCCTTCATACGTCCCGTGAGGACGCGTTCGTCGGGCGAGATGATCTCCATGACGTCCTCGTAGTCTGTGGTCTCGCCCTCAACGTCGAAGCTGGGGCCTCGGCTGACCAGCCGCAGCGTCCGCCCGTCCGCGTCGAAGGCGCCGTCGTAGACCCACAGCGACGGGTGCGCCAGATGGATGAAGTCGCCCACGACCTTTCCCGATTCCGGATCGAAGGCGAGCGTCATCCGCGCCTCGTCGCTGGACTCGATCACCACCCAGCTCACGATCCACACCTCTGGTGGGTCCCGGGTCCGGGCGGACGAACTCGCGGCCAGCAAGGTGGACGTCACGCTCAGCGGTGCAGGCACTGCCCGCGTCCAGGTCGCGGACGAGCTGGGCGCAACGCTCTCGGGCGCATCGACGCTCACCGTGATCGGGAACCCGACGATCGTCCGAAGGGAGCTGAGCGACGCATCGCGGCTCCTCACCGAGTAGCGAGCGCGGGACTCAGGCACGAAAGAGCCGCTCCCGGTCCAGAGAGGATCGTGCTCGGCGTGTTCGTCCAGGTCGGAACCCACACGGTGGAGACCGACAAGTCCGGCACCACGTAGCTTCAGCCTTCTCCCGGCGAATACGCGGTGACAGCGGACGATCCGCAGGATTCACAAGAGCGATTCGGGTGGGTCGCACCGGCGGGCGCCCGGAACTCCGGGGCCGGACGGATCCGGTCAGCGCGCGCTGGCCGTCTTCAACCTCACCGGCCCGAGCGGGCGGCACTGGCAGGCCAGCCGCTGGCCATCCCAATCCGAGTCCGCGAGCAGGTTGCGCTCGAGATCGTTGGGCGGGCCGAGGTGTTCTTCGCCTTCGAGCACCTCCACGCGGCAGAAGCCGCAGCGTCCGGAGAAGCAGCCGAAGTTGATCTCCACGCGGGCGTCCTCCGCCAGCACCTGCAGCGAGTCGCCCGGGTTGAGCTCGTAGTGCACCCCATCGACCTCCACGTCGATGGGCGCGCTATCTCCGGATGAAATCAATGACAATCTCGCCGGGCTGGCGCTGCTGGTACTCGATGCTGACAGCGTCGCCGTAACGCGCCTTCAGCTGCTCCAGCAGCGGCAGCGGATCGTGGTCGTTCATGAAGCGCATCGTCTCGCCAGGCCCAAGTGCCTCCAGCGCCCCGAAGATTGCCGCGTGGCGGAACCGCTTGGCGATGCCGCGGGCGTCGAAGGGGAACACCTGCTGCTGGAACTGCGGCAAGGGATGGGAGGGATTCATGAGGTGGATCTAACCCAAAAGGAGTATGCGAAATACCTCTTATGCGGCTGACTACGTTTTCCGACTACACACTCCGGGTGCTCATGTACCTGGCGCTCGACCGCTCGCGGCGGGTTACCATCGCGGAGCTGGGCACCGCGTTCGGCATCTCCGAGAACCACCTGATGAAGGTGGTGCAGGACCTCTCCGCCGCCGGCGTCGTCGAGACGGTGCGGGGCCGGGGAGGTGGGCTGCGGCTCGCTCGCGCGTCCGAGGAGATTCGGCTGGGCGCGGTGATCCGCCGCAGCGAAGGGGAGGCTCCCCTGGTCGAGTGCATGTCGTCCCACCCATCGACCTGCCGGATCGCGCCGGTGTGCACGTTGAAGGGCGTGCTGTCGGATGCGTTCGAGGCGCTCTATGAGCGGCTGGATCGAACCACGCTGGCGGACCTGGTAGAGAACCGCAGTCCCTTGCTCCGGGCGCTGTCACGGACGGAGAGCACCACATGCTGATCACGCTGGGAGTCCCTTCGGTGACCTCGAGTGCCACGGGCGAATCCGCCAGTTCACCGCGCTCGCGCAGACGATCGGCCGAAGCGAGGACGCGCCGGCCGCGGAGCTCGTCGACCCATGCCTGCGAACCGAGCGCTACTTCGGGATCGCGCTGCCGCGCCAACTCCGCTGTCGGGCCGGAACGACAACGGGCGCCCGGCCACGAGGTCGGACGCCCGGAGAGCTGAAACAGCGACGCGGGAGGATCAGAGCAGCTTCATCAGCTCGGCCTTCTTCGCGTTGTACTCGTCCTCGCTGAGGATGCCGGCCTTGTGCAGCTCGTGGATCTCCTTGAGCCGCTCCGTCACCGACTTGCCGCCGCCCGCCGCCTCCGCCGCGCCGGGCTGCGCCGCCGGCTTCTGCTGCTGGTTCGCGAACATCTGCGCCATGCCGAAGCCGACGCCCAGCCCCATGCCCTCGAGCGCCGCGCCACCGCCGCCGCCGCCCTTGGCCATGCCCTCTCCGGCGCCCATCATCGCCTGGGCCTGGGCGTAGTTCTGGAACCCGCCGGCCAGCCGGCTGTACGCCACATCCTTGGTCAGCTTCTTGAGGGTGGCCTCGTCCTCTTCCTTGATGCTGACGTGGAAGTTGCCGAGCCGGACGATCTGCACGCCGTAGGTGTCGACGTGGGCCTTCACCCCCTCGATCACCTCCTGCTCGATCTCCTCGGTGTAGGCGCCGGAGGTCACGTCGAGCAGCGGCCACTTCTTCTTCACCAGCAGCTCGGCGATCCGATCGCGGGTGGTCTTGAGGACCTGGTTCTTGAACCAGCCGAGGAACTCCTCGTTCGAGGTGCGGCCGAGCCCGGTCAGCCCCAGCACGAGCTGCTCGGGGTTGGTCACCCGGATGGAGAAGTCCCCGTACACCATGGTCCCGATGCCCAGCCCGGTCTCCGGGTCGCGCACGTCTCCGATGGGGCCGCCGAACTTGAGGCCCTGGAACTCGCGCACGCTGACGAAGAAGACTTCGGAGATGAACAGGTCGCCGCCTGTGACCTTCTCCAGCAGGCGGGAGATGAACGGGACGTTGTTGGTGTCGAGGTTGTGGCGCCCGGCGCCCAGCTTCCCCTCGACCTTGCCGTCCTTGACGAACAGCGCCACCTCGTCCGCGTCGACGGTGAGCTGCGTCATCATCCGGATGTTCTTCTCCGGGTACTTGTAGATGATCGCGCCCTTCGCCTCATCGGGGCGGGCGATGAAGTTGCGCTTCGCTTCACTCTTCAGCGTGTCGAAAAAACCCATTCGTCTCCGCCTCCTTCGGCGAGCTCACGCCTGACTGTACGCAGTCGTCCAGCAACGATTGCGCGGACAGATGCAGCGCGCCTCAATCAATGGCAACCAACAGGAACTTGTTGTTCATCTCCGGCTTCGTCATCACCGTCACGGCGTGTCCCGAACCGACCGCATTCTTGAGGATTCCGAGCCGGTTGTGCTCCACCAGGGCCCACTTCCTGCCGGGCAGGTTCGCGAACTGGGTCATCCTCGCGTTGTCCTTGATCTGCTTGACCGTGTTCCGCGAGTAGAACGTCTCACCGCGCCAGTTCATCAGGAAGGCGGTGATCGGCTCGTCCGGCTTGCGCAGCTCGTAGTAGCGCCAGAACAGGTCGCGCTGCGTCCAGTGGTGCGAGAGGTCGACCCAGTGGTTCCAGTTGAACCACAGGGTGAAGGACAGGGTCGCGGCCAGGAACGAGCCGAACAGCAGCCGGCGATCCCGCATGATCGCGGCGCCCGCGAAGATCATCACCGCGCCGGTGAACAGGAACCCCATCATCTGCTTGAGATTGAAGGGGAGCGTGAACGCCGGGATCAGCGACGTCGGCGTCTCGCCCAGATTGAGCGCCAGCCCGCCGAAGTGGATGTTCCTGTTCAACAGGTCGAGCGGGTACGGGCGGTCGTAGTTGTAGACGAACAGGTCGGTGAAGTGCTTCGGGGTGCTCGCGAGATCCTTGCCCACCAGGATCAGCAGGACGAGCCCGAGCAGCAGCGCCCCGGCGTACTTGCCGATGCCCTCGCGCCAGAGGCGGTCGATGAACAAGGCGATCAGCACCGCCAGACCCGGGAGGATCGGGAACACGTAGTGGTGGAACTTGGTGGAGGACGCCCCGAGCAGCGTGAAGGTGAACGCCACCCAGACCGTGGCCAGCACGCCCACGTGGTCGGCCGTGTCGCTAGAGCGCAGCCGCAGGCGCGACACCAGCGCGAGGGCGCCGGGGACCAGGGCGACCCACGGGAAGATCCCGAAGCCACCCTGCTCGATGAAGTAGGTGAACGTGCCGCCCGGCGTGGTGGTGTGCACGCCGGCCGCGAGCCGGTTGAAGTGGTCGTGAACGAAGAAGCGGACCCAGAAGAGCTGGCCCTCCTCCGCGTTGCCGACCTGCGGGAACAGCGAGAGGGTGAAGTACCAGGGCAGCGCGACGGCGAAGAACACCAGGATGCCCGTGCCCAGGCGCATCCGGAAGAACTGCGCCCACAGGACCGGCATCTCCTCCTTCTCCGGCATGCGTCCGCGCAGCACCACGAGGAAGGCCGCCAGTCCCAGCAGGAACCCGACGAGCCCCGCCAGGATCGCGTTGACGATCCACTGGGGCCGCAACTCGGGCACGGCCCAGGCCGCCGGACGGATGCCGTCGAGCCTCCGGAGCAGCCAGTTCGTGTGGCCGGGCTCGACGATGCCGTTGATCACCACCCAGGCGATCCCGGCCGTCACCAGCCCCACTCCGATCCACGCCGCCAACGGCAGCAGCGCGCGCTTCACGACCCAGTCGAAGTGCGCCTTCGCCGCGCGGCCCGTCCAGGGAATCACCGACAGGCACGCGTAGATCAGCAGGATCACCGCGGGGAACCCCACGCCGATCAGGCCCTT
>JBAWAM010000887.1:0-9753 GCA_049589315.1 Myxococcaceae bacterium | reverse complement strand
AGCCTGTACAGGCGACGCCTGCCGCACCGCCGCCCGCCGCATCCGCGCCCGTCCACGTCAAGGCGTCCGACGAGAGCCATGCGGTCCACAAGCCGTCTCCGGCGGACCGGAGCATCCGGGTCAACGTCGAGATGCTCGACCAGATGGGCGTGCTCGCCGGTGACCTCCTGGTCGAAAGCGCGCGGACGAGCCTGCAGTTCCGGGAGACGACGGAGATCATCCAGCGCTTCTCGCGCATGGGGGACCGTTTCCTGAAGATCGCGGACGGGTTCCGCACCGGGGACGAGGGCGGTCGCGCCATGGAGCAGCTCGAGCGCGATCTCCACCTGCTCCGGGACGACGCGTTCCGCTCCGTCCGCCAGCATCTGGACGGGCTGAACACGCTCCAGGGCAACCTCGCGCAGCTCGCCGACGACGTGGCCGAGGCGCGGCTGGTGCCGCTGGCCAGCGTCTTCGAAGGGCTCCCCCGGGCGGTCCGGGAGATGTCCCTCGGGCAGGGGAAGGACATCGAGCTGCTGGTCGACAATCCCAACGTGGGCGTCGATCGGTCGATGCTCTCCGACGTGCGCGACGCGCTCGTGCACCTGCTGCGCAACGCGGTGGACCACGGGATCGAAACGCCCGATCTGCGCGAGGCGCTCGGCAAGCCCCGGACGGGGCGCGTCACCATCCGCGTTCGCGCGGACGGCGACATGCTGCACCTGGAGGTCGAAGACGACGGACGCGGCATCGACCCCGACAAGGTGAAGGCGGCGGCGGTGGCGCGGAAGGTCATCAATTCGGCCCAGGCCGCGGCGCTCGGCGATCGCGAGGCCACGGAGCTGATCTTCGTGCCGGGGTTCTCCACGCGCGAAGAGGTCAGCGAGCTGTCGGGTCGCGGCGTCGGGATGGATGTGGTGAAGCGCAAGGTGGAGGCGCTCGGCGGCTCCGTTGCGCTCTTCAGTCGGCTGGGGCGCGGCACCACCTTCTCGCTCCGCCTGCCCCAGACGCTCGCGCTCATGCGCGTGCTGCTCATCCGCCTGGGGAATGACGTGTACGGGATGCCCGCCGCCGAAGTCGAGGCGGTCACGCGCGTCTACCCGAACGATCGGGTCGAGATCATGGGCACGGTGGCGATCCAGCACCGGGGCAGGCCCACCGCGCTGGTGGCGCTGGGCCCGCTGCTCGGGCTCAATGGCGGTCCCAGCCACGATCGGCCCCCGGCGGTGGTGGTGCGCCACGGCCAGGACCGCGCGGCCCTGGTGATCGACGGGTTCGTCGACGAGCGCGAGGTCGCGGTGAAGCCGTGCGGCGGCGACTTCCTCAAGGGCGCGCCCTTCGTAGCGGGCACCGCTGCGCTCGAGGACGGCCGGATCGCGGTGCTGCTCCACGTCCCGGACGTGATGGCGGAGGTCCGGAAGATCGCCCGCCCGGTGGTGCAGGCCCCTCAGAACCGGCGACTGCGCGTGCTGCTGGTGGACGACTCGCCCATCGCCCGCGCCACCGAGGCCGCGCTGGTGAAGGCGCTCGGACACACCGTGGACGAGGCCAACGACGGCGAGCACGGGCTCGCCCGGCTCATGGAGGAGGGGGGCGCCTACGACCTGGTCCTCACGGACGTGCAGATGCCGAAGATGGATGGGTTCACCCTGACCCGGCGGATCAAGTCGGGCGCGGACACCTCGAAGCTCCCGGTGATCATCCTCTCGTCGCTGGCCTCGCCCGAGGACAAGCGCCGCGGTGTGGATGCGGGCGCGGATGCCTACCTGGTCAAGGGCGAGCTGGGCGTGGAGTCCCTCGCCCAGGCCATTGATCGGCTCACCTGAGTTACTTTCGGTCCCGGACGCGGAGGGAGATTGCCGTCTAGAACTGGTCCGTTCCGGGTGCTGTGGGTCTCCGACTCTGCCGAGTTGAGGGCTCAGGCCGCGCCCTTGTTCGCCTCCGGCCTGCTCGTCTCGGTGAGACCGGGTACGACCGCCTCGCGGATGCTGGACGCGGTGCTGGACCAGCGTCCCGACGTCGCGGTGGTCGACCTCTCCTCGGGCGACGCCGCCTACGGCGCGATCGAGGCGGTGATGGCGGAGCGGCCCACGCCGATCCTGGTGCTGCACCGGGCGGGCTCGCAGGCCGAGGCCTTCCGCGCGCTCGCGCTGGGCGCGCTGGACGTCACCGAGCTCCCTTCGCAGGCGGGCGAGTCCTACTGGCGCGATCTGGCGCATCGGCTGATGTTGCTGGCGCAGGTCCGCGTCGTTCAGCACGTGCGCGGGAAGAAGCGACGGCGCAACGGCGCGCCGGAGCCGCGTGGGAACGGGCCGACGTTCCCGCTGATCGCCATCGCCGCTTCGCTGGGAGGGCCGAAGGCGCTCGCCCAGCTCCTCTCGATGCTCCCGCGGGAGCTGTCTGCGCCGGTGTGCATCTGCCAGCACATCAGCGACGGCTTCACCGTGGGGCTTGCGCACTGGCTGCATGCGGAGACCGGGCACGCGGTGGTCGAGGCGAAGGACGGTGAGCTGCTCGAACCGGGGACGATCTACGTCGCGCCGTCGCGTTACCACTTCCGCGTGGTGGCGCCCGGGAGGGTGGAGCTCGACGGCGGGCCGCCGATCCAGGGGTTCCGCCCCTCCTGCGACGTGTTGCTCGACTCCGTCGCGCGCGCGTTCGGGCACCGCGCCATCGGCGTCATCCTGACCGGGATGGGACGGGATGGGGCATTCGGGCTTCGGGCCATCCGCGACCGCGGCGGTCGGACGATTGCGCAGGATGAAGCCACCTGCGTCGTCTACGGGATGCCCCGGGAGGCGGTGTTGATCGGCGCCGCCGAGGTGGTGCTGCCCCTCGAGAAGATCGCGTCGACCCTCGTCCGGTGGGTGGACGAATGCTGAACATCGCCCAGACAGCCCTCGAGCAGCTCGCGACGCTGCTCCTCGAGCGCGCGGGACTCAAGATCGCCGCCGACGGCTTCCACGGCCTCAAGCTGGCGCTGAAGGAGCGGATGCCGGCGTTGGGCATCGATGACGCCGAGGAGTACGTGCGCCGGCTGCGCGAACGCGCGGGCGAGCACGAGCTCCGGTCGCTGCTCCCGCTCGTCACGGTCACCCACACCGAGTTCTTCCGCGATCAACGCCAGTTCCGCGCGCTCGAGAAGAACCTGCTGCCGGAGGCGCTTGCCCGGGCGCGGCGCGACGGTCGAAAGGTGCGGATCTGGTCCGCGGGCTGCGCCACCGGTGAGGAGCCCTACAGCCTCGCCATGGTGCTGGCGGACATGGGGGCGAAGCCGGAGGAGGTCGACCTCTGGGCCACCGACCTCAACCAGGCCGCGGTCGAGAGCGCTCGGGTGGGGCGCTATTCGCTCCGCCGCGTGGGGGCCGTCTCACCGGAGCGCGTGAGCCGGTACTTCACGCCCACCGAGGACGGCTATCAGGTCCGCCCGCTGCTCCGCGACTACGTCCGGTTCGAAGGTCTCAACCTCGCCGCGCCGGTGTTCGGGAAACTGGGGGACAGGTCGTTCGACGTGATCCTGTGCCGGAACGTCATCATCTACTTCGACCTGCCGACCATCCGCGGGCTGATGGACCGCTTCCACGCCGCCCTGCTGCCGGGGGCGTTCCTGGTGCTCGGGTATTCAGAGAGCCTGTTCCGCGTCTACGACCGCTTCGAGATGGTCGAGGTGGACGGCGCCTTCCTCTATCGGCGGCCGAAGCCGGAGACGACGCCGGCGACCCCGACCCCGCTCGCCCACGAGCAGCCCCGCATCACCGGGAAGTATCCGGTGATCGTCCCGGCGGATCGCCCCCGGGCGGGCGCGCAGCCGGACGCGAACGTGCCGCCGTCGCTTCCGCCGCCGTCGTTGAAAGTCCCTCCGCCCGCGCCGACGCCGCCAGTGCGGAAGTACCCCACCGGTGAGTATCCGATCGTGGTCCCGGCGTCGCACGCCGAGGGCGTGGTAGCGAGGGCGCCCGCCGCCGAGCAGACGGCGCGTCCGACGCGTCGCCCGTCGGAAGAGGTGATCCGCGAGGCGGCCCGCCTGATCAATCTCGGAGCCTTCGAGCCGGCGGTGAAGTTGCTGCTGAAGCTCAGGGAGGACGAGCCCGGGGATCTCGCGGCCCAGCTCACCCTGGGCAACGTCTACTCGCTGATAGGACGCTCGGCGGACGCCGATGCCGTGTTCGCGGAGACCAGCACGCGCGAGCCGCTCTGCGTCGAGGTGCGCGTCTACGGCGCGGTGGCGGCGATGCAGGTGGGAGACTTCGAGCGCGCGCGCAGCGAGCTGGGGAAGGCGTTGTTCCTCGAGCCCACCCTGGCCCTGGCCCACTACCTGGCGGCGCAGGTGGCGGAGCGGCTGGGCGACCATGTTTCGGCGCGGCGTTCGTACCGAAACGCGATCGCCCAGCTTCGTTTTCCGCAGCGGCCGCTGGCGGGGTACTACCCGGAGCTCCTCGAAGGTCCGGAGCTCATCTCGAGGGCGTCGAAGTACGCGCTCGCCGCGCTCGAGGAGGCGAGCTGAGTCCTACGCCTCGCGGGTGAGATCCTCGGCCTTGCGGCTGGGATCCAGCGCCCACTGGAACTTCTCCTCCAGGTACCTGCGCGCCTTCCCGCGGAGCAGCATGCCAGGGTCGGTCGCCTCACCGGACACCTTCTCCTGGGTGATGGTCATCTCCGCCTCGAGCGTGATGCCCATGACCTTCCCGTTCATCTTCGCGGTGTCACCGGACCAGCTGGAGGCGATGCCGTACTTCGTGCCCCAGTACTCGAGGAGCTTCTTCGCGCGCGCGAGCGCTTCGTCCTTCGACAGCCCGTGCGGCACCTCGAACTTCAGCATTCCCATTCACGTTCTCCACAATGACGGTGCGCGTTTCTCGCCCAGTTCATCGCCGATGTCGACGCCCGAGATCCTGGTAGGTCTTCCACGCCTCGACGATCCAGTCCATCTCCGCAGCCGTCACCTCGCGGACGCGCTTGCCGGGTGAGCCGAGGATGAAGGAGCGGGGCGGGAACTTCTTTCCCTGTGTGAGGAGCGTGCCGGCGCCGACGAAGCACCATTCTCCGAGCTCCACGTTGTCGAGGAGGATCGACCCCATGCCCACGAGGCACCTCGGACCGACCCGGCAGCCATGCAGGATGACCCGGTGCCCGACGGTGCACTCCTCGCCGACGTGCGTCTCGCTGACCGGCAGGGTCGCGTGGGCGACCGAGCCGTCCTGGATGCTCGTGCGGGCGCCGATCCGGATGAACCCCTGATCTCCGCGGAGCGTGGTGGCAGGCCAGATTGTCGCGTCCTCGCCGATCTCCACGTCGCCGATGACGTGGGCACCGGCGTGGACGAACGCCGAGGGGTGGACGCGCGGCGCGTAGTGGTCGAAGGGCTCGATGGGCACGGTCGATGCGATCTACCAGAGTTCGCGCGCCTCACGGATGTACACTGGGCCCCACTGGGAGGGTCTCAATGAAAGTCGTGACGACGTTGGTGCTGGTTCTTGGCCTGGTGGGCGCATCCACCGCGCACGCCCAGGTACCGGAGCCGCCGCCCGGGGAGCCGACCGGGACTCAGCCGCCCGGACCGGTTCCCGATTCGCGCCAGGCCGAAGAGGAGCGCAACGCGGCACTGCTCGACGGGCACGTGCGCCAGGGCGCGTTCCTCGCCGGGCCGGGATCGCTGACGTTCGTGCTCCACAACACCATCCTCGGGGCTGCGGGCGGTCTGGTGACGCAGGGGCTCGCGGGGGCGGACAAGTTCGATCTCTCGCAGGGCTCGCGTGAGCGGATGCTCGCGGGAACGCTGATCGGCGCGGGCCTCGGCTTCGGCTTGTCCGCGTGGTGGCAGTTCAACCACTGGATCGACCTGCCGATGGCGAACTTCGCGATCGTGAACTCGGTCGTCTCGGGCCTCTTCTTCCTGGGCGCAGTGGACCTGCTGAGCGATGACGCGCTGACGCTGGCGTGGACCGGCTTCCTCGGCGCGGAGCTCGGGACATGGTTGACCGCGGCGATCGCGGGCGGCGAGATGCCCGTGAACGATGGACTCCTCGTCGCCTCCGGCGCCGCCTGGGGCGCGGCGTATTACGCGCTGATGATCGGGATCCTCGGGGCGACCGGGACCAAGATGCGGTCCGAGCGCGTCTTCGACGTGATGGCGATCAGCACGGGCGTCGGCGCAGGTGCCCTGGCGCTGGCCACGATGAAGTACGACCCGACGACCGCGCAGATACTCCGGGCCAACCTCTTCGGTGCCGGCGTCGGCGGCGCGGTGCTCGCGATCTCGTTGCTGGTGCTGGGGCCCAACACCGCCACCCCGTATGCGCTCTCGCTCGTGTCGTCCGCCGGCGCGATCACTGCGGTCAGCCTGCTGTGGGAGGAGGCCGCGGAGCGTCCCGGGGAGAAGGCCGACACCGCGTTCTTCTACCGGAGCAAGGAGAAGGACCGGCGGTACTCCTCCGTCTGGTGGTGACGCCACCGCTCGAAGCCGAGGGTATCCAGAACGCCCACGCATCCATGCGCCCCAGAGATGAGGCCACGAGCGTTCGGACGTTCTGGATACCGCGCACGCAGAACCCGTCAGAAGAGGGGCTGCTGAACCGGCGGAATCGCGCCGCGGATCCTGAGCGCGTCGGTGACCTGTCGGATCACGCGTGGCGCGTTCTCCTCGAGCATGTTCCACGTCACCGGCATGACGCTCCAGCCGAGCACCGTCAGCCGTGCCGTTCGCCGGCTGTTCTTCTCGAACGCGTCCGGCGTGGAGTGCACCTTCGCGCCCCGCGTCTCGATCGCGAGCATGGCGTCGGGCCAGGCGAAGTCGATCCATCCGGGCTGACCGTCATCGTCGTCGAAAGGCCGCTGGCAATTCGGGAGCGGAAGCCCCGCGTCGCGGACAAGGCGCCAGAAGCGAACCTCGAGCGCACTCGCCATGGGAATGCCGCGGGCTTCGCGGTCCAGCAGGACGCGCTCGAGCTTCGTGACGCCCTCGCGCCCGCGCTTTCGAAGCTGATGCAACCGGCGAGCGATCCAGTCCACGGGGACTTCCCCGAAGCGGGTCGCGGCCTCGACCGCATAGGCGAGCTCGTTTTCGCTCACTTCGGTTGCGAGGTCGAACAGTGTGCGCGCCTTGCTCGTCACCCGGAACCCGCGCGCGACGCGCACGTCCTCGTCGGGCAGGTCACGTGTGGTGTGGAGGCGAATGCCGTCCGGGCGCCGGCCACCCGTCCGTCGCACGGTGATCTCGATCGCGTCCGTCTTCGGGATGCCGTCGAATCCGTGAATGGCCGCGGCGGTCCGATGGCTCAGAACTGCTTCGGAGCTCCATAGACACGCGGCCAGCCAGCGCGTTTCGATGAGCTCCGCGAACTCTCCAAGGCGGAATACGCCTGGAAACACCTGCACCAGCGCGCCGGATTCTTGCGCGCGTTCGCGGTCTTCTTGCGGTACGCCCGCGGCATCGAGATCGAACGGCGTCACGAGGCCGCGTTGTCTGGACGCAGCGATGAGAACGGAGCTCGGCAACACACGCCGGATGTTGCCAGAGCACGGTCACTTCGAACGACGCGGGGGCAGCGGCTGCGACACAAGTGGACAGCAGCGGCATGGTCGCCTCGCCGACCCGCGGTATCCAGAAAGGACGCTCGATGATGGGTCCAGAGGGGAGCGCCGACTCGGCGACCGTTCTGAATACCCATGCTGCAGGCCCCGCCCGCGTCCCGATGGGTTCCCGTTCCGCGACGGATGCATGCCTCTGCGACGGAACGTGCCGACGCCCGTGCGCACGGGCAGGTCGATGCCTGGTATTCAAAATGGGAAGCCGACACGAGCCCCAGAGGGAAGCGCACCCCTGGCAGCCGTTCTGAATGCCGTCCCGTCGGCATCAGCACTGGCTCGATCACGAACCAGGGGGAGGGATCCGGGCGGGCAGGCGAGTTCGCGCGTCGCCGGAGCAGGGCAGGGTGGCCCCGCGCGGGCGGCCAACCCACCTTCATTCCATGGCACGCGTACAACCTTTCCGGGCGGCGCGGTACGCCTCGCTCGAGACCGCAGGTCGGCGATTGCTGCCCGACGCGGGGCGCGTGACGTCGGCGGAGGAGAGGCAGTCGCTCGCGTCGAGCGATCCCCTGCACGTCGCGAAGTTGTACGAGTCCCCGGACCCCTGGGCGGCGCTGCGTCGGTGGAAGCAGGAGGGGGCGCTGGCCTCGGAGGAGCCGGCCCTCTACGTGGTGGAGATGCAGCCGGCGAGCAGGCTGTCGAGGCGCCCGCCCGTCCACTTCCTGCTCGGGGCCATCAGCACCGAGGAAGCGGGACTGGTCGAGCTCGAGGAGGTTCGCCAGCGCGAGGCGACGCCGCCTTTGGCCCCGGTCCCGGTCATCGCCGCGGACGATCAGCGGGTGCTGCGCGACCTCCTCGCCGACGTGGTCTCCGACAGCCCGCCCGTGTGGGAGTCGGAGATCGACAGCGAGCGCGCGAGGCTGTGGCGGCTGGGCGGCGGAACTCTCGCGCGTCGGGTCCGCGCGGTCGTCGACGAGCTCCCTGCGCGTCCGCTCGGTGCGGTGCCCGAGAGCGGCAGTTTCCTCGCGGCGGTCGTCCCGCTCTCGGAGTCGGGGCTCCAGTTCCTCCCGTACCACCGCGGGTTGCGCGGCCTGCCGACGTTCTCCGCAGAGCGGTTCCTCACGCTCGTCTCCGACTACGCGCGCATCTATGAGCTCGACCCACCGCTGACCTCGATGGCGGGGATAGAGGCCGCACAGGAGCGGCTGGCCACGCTCGCCTCGGGGCACCACGCGGTCCTGCTGGTGCTCCCGGGAGGGCAGGGCAGGCTCCTCCGCTTCCGCCAGGCGCTCGAGCTCAGCCAGATCCCCGCCGCACCGAAGAGCCCGACGCTGCGGAGCCTGGACCTCGCGCTGCTCAACTCCCTGGTGCTGAGGACGGTGCTCGGCATCAAGGACCCGGAGGCCCCCGATCATCCGAACGTGTTCCCGGAGACCTCGGTCGAGGAGTTGGTCCGGAAGGTGCTCGTCGGCACGTTCCAGGTGGGCTTCGCGTTGAACCCGCCTCCCGCCTGGGAGGTGCGGGCGATCATGGAGGCGCACCAGTCCATGCCGCCGAAGACGCTCAGGCTCTCGCCGCTGCCTCCGGCCGGGCTCCTCTTCCTCGATCCGGAAGCGAGGGGCTGAGCGGTGGAGCGGTCTGTCGACGCGCTCTCCCCGGCAGAGGACGAAACGCTCGACGCGATCTGCGGAGGGGAGATCCGCCTCCTCCAGGGCGCTCGTGGGTACCGCTTCAACCTCGATCCCATCCTGCTCGCGGAGTTCGCTGCCTCGAGCGGGCTCGGCGAGCCGGCGATCGATCTCGGGACGGGGACGGCGATCATCCCGCTGCTGCTCGTCAGGCGGTACGGCCTTCGCCGGGTGACGGGGGTGGAGCTTCAACCCCGCCTCTACGATCTGGCCCGGCGCAACGTGCGGCTGAACGGCTGCGATGACCAGGTCTCCCTGGCGCTCGGCGACCTCTGCCGGGTCCAGGACGCCTTCCCCCGCGAGAGCTTCGCGCACGTGCTGGCGAACCCGCCCTACCGCCAGGTCCAGGCGTCGCAGCGCAGCCCTCATCTGGAGCGGGCGATCGCCCGGAGCGAGGTCGCGTGCACGCTGTCCCACGTCGTCCGCGCGGCCGCGCACCTGCTCAAATCCCGCGGCGGCTTCAGCCTCGTCGTACCCGCCGCCCGACTGCCCGAGGCCTTCACCGAGCTGCACGCCCGGCAGCTCGCGCCACGTCGTCTGCGCCTGGTGCACGCCCGGC
>JBAWAM010000886.1:0-3755 GCA_049589315.1 Myxococcaceae bacterium | reverse complement strand
GTATACGCCAGCCATGTACCCGAAGCGCTCGAACTTCTTCGCGAGTCGGATCCCGAGGTCCCGCTCCGCGAACAACAGCTTGCTGGAGGAGTTGTAGCCCTCCCAGCTCACCGGAATCTTGAACTGGCCCACCGACGCCTCGACGTAGGTGGTCTTGTACGTCACGTAGAAGTCCTGGAACATCGATACGGGCCCAACCGGCTGCTTCACCGTGGCTTCGCCGAGCGTGCGATCCCGGAACTCGAGCACCCTCGCCGGATCGATCATGAGTCCGAATCCGATGCGCCTTTCGCGGACAACAACCGGGCCAGCTCGCCTTCCCTGCACTGCGGTAAGCCCAGCGCTGCCGCGAATCCTGAAACAACACCGCGGGAGCCCCCCTGGTGGGGACTCCCGCGGCGGGTCATTCGATGTGTGGGGTTCAGCGAAGGTGCCTCACGCGTCAGCGGGAGGAGCCGCGCCGGCGCCGCATGAAGAGCAGCGCGGCGAGCCCTGCGAGTGCCACAGATCCGCCGGCAGCGGTGCAGCCCTTCGCGGAGCTCGTCTTCTCGCCGTCCCTGGTGTCGATGATGGCGCCCGGCGTGGAGGGCTGCCCGGGCTGCTCGGGATCGGGCTGCGGCTGGGTGGTCCCACCCTCGGCGGCCTCCACGGTCACCGTCAGGGAGTCGCGGCTGACCTGGTCACCCTTGCGCGCCTCCACCTGCACCTCGTGGGTGCCGGGGACGTCGAAGCGGTAGCGAACCTCCCGGCCCGTGGCCGTCTGGCCCGGGGCGAACGTCCAGGTCACCTCCGCGTCTTCGGGCTGAGCCGAGGCGGAGAAGAGGACCTCCAGTGGCGCCTTGCCGCTGGAAGGCTCGGCGGTGGCCGTGAGCTGCACCGGGATGGCCGCGCCCGGGGGCAGCGGCTTCTCGATGGTGAAGGTGTCGTACGTGTTTCCATCCGCGCCGACCATGCGTGCGGTGAGCGTGCCGCCCTGCGTCTTCACGTCGAGGAAGCCGACGTTCGTATTGTTGCGGTACGCGCTCCACGCCTGCTGGTCCATGGCCCAGTTGCGGCCCTCGGAGCCGTGACCCGTCACCACGTAGGTGATGCCGCGCGTGCCCGCAGGCGCCACCTCGGTGCCCTTCATCGGATGGGAGCGCTCGTAGACATGGTCGTCACCGGAGAGAACCAGGTCCACTCCGTTCGCCTCGAAGATGGGGAGGAGCATCTCGCGCATCGGGCCGACCTCTTCCGGGCGGGCCCCGTACTTGGCGCTGGAGAAGAGGACGTTGTGCATCATGACGACCTTCCAGTGCGAGGTGGTCGACCTGAGGTCGTTGTCCAGCCACGCGAGCTGCTGATCGACATCGCACTCACTGGTGCTCGCCTCGCCCATCAGGCAGATGGAGTCGAGCATGACGAAGTGCACGTTCCCCCAGTCGACCGAGTAGTAGCGCTCGGTGCCGATGGGGTTGTTGGTAGGGACCACGAAGTTCTTCAGCGACGTGGCCAGGTCGTCCGCCGCGTAGTCGTGGTTGCCGAACGCCGGATAGAGGGGGACCTCTGCGAAGAGCGCGCCCATGGGCCTGAGGAAGTTCGAGGTGAACTCCGCGTCGGTGCCGTCGTCGTAGATGTTGTCACCGACGGTGACGATGACGTCCGGGTCGTGCGCGAGCATCCGGTCCGCCACGGAGGTCTGCGCCGCGGTGCCCTTGCCGAAGTCACCGATGGCGGCGAAGTGAACGTCCGTGGTGCTGCCCGGCGACGGCGCGGTGCGAAAGGTGTGCTCCGTCTCGAGCGGGCTGCCGCACGCCTCGACGGTGTAGCGGTACTCGGTCGCGGGCTTCAGGCCCTCCAATTTCACCTCGTGCTGGGCCTGGGACTGCGTCGAGGCGGCGACCTGCTCCGTCCCCCCGGCGGTGGGCGCAAAGCGAACCTGCGCGGGACATGCCTGGTCCGCGCGGAAGACCACCACCGCGCTCGACGGCGTGACCGACTGCAGGTAGGGGCGGTTGACCGCCTTTGCTGCGCTCGCCGCGCCTGCTGCGAAGATGCTCGCCACGAGGGCGGCGCCGAAACTGCTCCGCACGGCAGTCCTGCCAGCGCGGCGTGCTGCTGAGTTCATGTGCATTTGCCGTGTGTCTCCGTCTGGAACGGCGAAAACGGGCGACGATCGCGACGTGTTCCGCCACCGGAGGCTCCCTGAATCTCCGACGCTGGGGGCATGGCCGCTCGGGGCCTCCCTCGGACGCATGCCCTCCCGGGCGTGGTCATCGTGCCGCGCACCGGTCCCCCACCGCTGGAGACTTCGCGGGGACAGCTTGAAGGTGACCGGCAGTCGATTGCGGGAGGCAGAGCTCGCAACGAGAGAAGGATGGCGTGATGGCACATCTCCCCGGATTCGGGGAATCGCTTGTCCGCGAGATGAGAGTGCCTCGGCAAACGGTGGATCGGTACGGTGGAACCCGCGGTGGGCGTTCCTGGGCGCGAGCGTGTCCGGCGCGCTGGTCGGACTCACCGTCCTGTGCCTCCTGCTTCGATTGGGGCGCGTGCCCCGGCGTGGCGCGCGTCCGCAGGGTCGCTCGCCTCGAGTGGCGCGGTGCGCGGCGTGTTCTCCCTCACGATGGCGGAGATGGAGACGCTCGAGTGGGGGCGCGTCTGCCCCCGATTTTCTCAGGTCCGCCCGGGATCTTGACGGCCGTGCTGGCGGTCACTCGATCTTGAACGAGAAGCCGCCCCCCTCGCTGAAGCTGCTGTAGCCATCCACCACGAACCAGTACGTCGCACCGGCGGTGGCGGAGAAGGTCATCACTTCCGGGTTGCCGGTGCTCCCCTTGTTCACGCCGGCCACGCACGATGCGGGTGCGCAGCTCCCCTCCATCCGGAACAGCACGGCGTCGAAGACGGAGTCCGGCTGGAGCGTCGCGGTGTAGCTACGCGTCTGCGGCGCGATGAACAGAAACACCAGATCCTTTCCCGGGCTCGGGTTGCCGCAGCTCGCCGGGAGGGGATTCGGGGAAGACGTCCCGTAGTCGTTCACCGACAGGCGGGTGATGTCGAGGATGCGGTTGTCCACGCTGGGCGTGGTGAGGTCGATCATCCGGGCCGTAGCGCAGGTGTCGTTGGGCGGCGCGCCGAGCCGCGTGTCCATCCGGAAGCCGCCGCCGGAGATCCGCGCACCGTCGACGTAGACGAAATAGGGCCGTCCTGCGACCAGCGTGGGGGTCGTGACGCTGACGACCTTACCGGCCATCCCCGCCTCCTTGCATACGAGCTCGTCGGACGTGCTGTTCGTCTCACAGGCGCCCCGGACGTACACGACCGGACGGAAAGCCGTGGACGCCGGGTCCGGCGCAAGGACGATGCTCGCCTGTCCCGCCACGGGGGAGACGAAGCTGTAGACCACGTCCCGGCCCTGGCTGCCCGCGCCGGACGAACAGGTCGGACCGGTGTTGGTCGTCCCGTTCTGGCTGTTGCTTGCCGACCCGGTCGAACCGGTCACCGAGGACACGTCACCGGTGAAGCTGAGCGGCTGGGCGCCGCTGCAGACGTCGTTGGCCGGCAGAGGCTGAGACGGCTCCAGGCGAACGGCGAGTTGGAACGGCCCGATGTTCGCGGAGGCGCTGTCCACCCACAGCGCATAGGCCCCCGGCGCCATACTCGCGAGCCGCTGGTAGACCGGCATGCCCGCGCCAGCGCCCAGGCTGCAGGAGATCTCGTCGTTGCTGGAGCTGCTCGCGCAGGCAGACAGCGGACGCAGGTACACCACGGGC
>JBAWAM010000885.1:0-5243 GCA_049589315.1 Myxococcaceae bacterium | reverse complement strand
AATAGAACTTCAGCGGGTGCGACTTGAGGTCGGTCACCGCCCCGGTCTGCACGTTCGAGGAGAGGCAGACCTCGAGCGGGATCCGGTGATCGTTGACGTAGTTGAGCAGGTCGCCGTCCTCGCGCAGCCGCGTGCCGTGCCCGATGCGGTGGGCGCCGAGGTAGTGGATGGCCTGGGAGATCGACTCCGGGCCGTAGGCCTCGCCCGCGTGCGCCGTGCAGTTCACGTTGTTGCGCAAGATGAGTTGGAAGGCGTCCTTGTGGTCCTTCGCGGGGAAGTTCATCTCCGCGCCCGCCAGGTCGAACCCGATCACGCCCCGGTTCTTATACGCGACGCACAGCTCGGCGAGCCGGACCGAGGTCTGTGGGTTGATGTGGCGGATGCCGCAGAGGATCACGCCGTAGCGGATACCCGTCTCGCGCTTGGCGACCCGGAGTCCCTCGAGGACCGCGTCGACGATGGTGGTGAGCTTCAGCCCCTTCTGCTGGTGCAGCACCGGGGAGTAGCGGACCTCGACGTAGCGCACGTTCTCCGCGGCGCAGTCGATCGCAAGCTCATAGGCCGCCCGGAAAAGCCCCTCCTCGGTCTGCAGCACAGAGAGCGTGACATCGAAGGCGACCAGATAGTCCTCGAGGCTCTTGCACACCTCTCCCATGTGGATCGCGCGGGCGAGGCTCTCCTCGTCGTTGGCGGGGAGCTTGACCTTCTGCTGCTCGGCCAGCTCCAGGATCGTCTTCAGGCGCATCGATCCGTCGAGGTGACAGTGCAGGTCCGTCTTCGGGAGCGCGCGCAGCAACTCCTCCGAAACTTCCAGGGCGGGAGGTGGCTCACCATCGGCCCTTCGCTCGGTGGACGGGATGCCCGTCGCCTCGGGGATCTGGTCGTCTCTGATCGAAGCCATCGTTTGGGTCTTCCTCTCTTCCGAGGCATCCTAGAAGGCACCATGGGTCTCGGGAAGCTGGCGCTCATCGCGGTCGCAGTGGCCCTCTCCGGATGCAACAGTCCGGCGGAGGTTGCCTTCGCGTACTCGAGCGACGCCCCCTCCCGGACCGGCCTGCTCCCGCTGAAGGACGGGGTGGTACTCGGAAACGAAGCCGGCGCGCTGATCCGGCTCAACCAGGATGGACGCGAGCGGTGGCGGGTCGAGCTCGTTCGGGAGCTCGTCGCCCGCCCTGCCCGCGTCGGGAACACGGTGGTGGCGGTGACGTCTGCCGGCGAGTGGATCGGCGTCGACGTCGACACCGGCCAGGAGCATTGGCGGCTCGGCGGAAAGCCCGTGGTCCACCTCCCGCTCGCGTCGGACGATCAGCGCGTCTTCGCGGTCGCCGACGACGGCTCGGTCGAGGCGATCTCCGGCGGAAGCGGCGGCACGGCGTGGACGAGACTCCCACCGAAGGGACTGAAGAAGAACCCGACGTTGACCGCACCGCCGGTGTGGCTGGGCTGGCGGCTGTTCGTGGGGCTTGGACCGGCGGGAATGTTCGCGATCGATCCGCTGGAAGGCGGCACCCTGTGGCACCGCCCCCTCGGGGACGTGCTCGGGTTCCTCGCCGAAGGCGAACGGGTCTACGCGCTCACCCGCGAAGGCGAGCTGTTCGCGCTGCGCGCTTCGGACGGGCAGACCGAGTGGTCGCGGCCGCTGGGCGTGAAGCCGCAGAGCGGTCCATGGCTGGCGCGCGGACTCCTGTGGATCGGGCTTCAGGATCAGGACGTGCTGATGGCCGTGGATCCCCAGAACGGCGCCGAGGTGTGGCGGGTGAACCTGCCCGCCCCGGTACGTGGGGGCGTGGGCGAGTTCCGTGAGCTCGTGCTGGTCCCGACCAATGGCCGCGAAGGCCATCTGCTCGGCTTCCGCCCCGGGCAGGCAAGGCCGATTCTCGACCTCCGCGCCGACAGCGCCCTGCGCACCCCGCCCGTCGTGCTGGACGACCGCGCGCTCGTGCTCGCGACGGATGGCCGCGTCCTGGCGTGGGACATCCTCCGGACGTCGCGGTGAGCTGTAAGAGACCAGGCGAATCCCGGTCCACTTTGATCTCGAGCAATTCCGCCGCCCGGATCGCGGTGACACTCTCACTGCGATGCGCACACGCTCGACGGGCTCCGCGACGGAGTGGGATGTGGTGGTGGTGGGCGCGGGCCTCGGGGGGCTTGCATGCGCGGCGCACCTCGCGCGCGGAAGCAGGCGCGTTCTCGTGCTGGAGAGTGCGTCCAGCGTGGGCGGCCAGTGCAACACGGCCATGGTCGCCGGCACGCGCTTCATCGTCGGTGCGAACGGTTTCGGCGCGCATGCACATGAGGTGCTGCGCGAGCTCGGCACCAGCATCGAACCCCTCCCGTCCACGGCGCGGATCTTCTACCGCGGCACAGAGGTCGGTTCGCCCGCTGCGATGTTCCGCAATCGCAGCGTTCTGGGCACGACCGCGCTCGGTCTCGTGAGCACCATGGCGCGACTGGTTCGCGCGTCGAAGCGCACTCCTGCCGGCGCCAACACCTACGCGGACGCCATCGCGCGCGTCGCGAGCGGGCCGGGGCTCCAGGACATCCTCCATCTGTTTGCATGGCTCGTCGCCACGCACCCGTCGGTGTTGCCGGCGAGTTCTCTCTCGAGCTCTCTTGGCGCGACGTACGGGTATGGGAAGACCTGGTATCCGGCCGCTGGCGCCCAGGCGATTCCGGAGGCGCTCGCCTCCATCGTCCGCAGCTCGGGCGGTGAGATCCACACGGGACGGTCCGTCGAGCGCATCACGGTAGAACGTGGCGTGGTCTCGGGTGTGCTCTGCGACGGTGAGCACATTCCCTCACCGGTGGTCGTCAGCAATGCCGAGATTCGGCGCACGCTGGCGCTCGCCGGCGATGCGGTAGCCCCTGAAATCCGCGCACGAATCGATGCGCTGCCGCGAAGTCTCTCGGTCGCGACGCTGCTGCTGCTCGTCTCTCCGGACGCGCCCATCCTGAAGCGCATCGACCTGCGGCGCGGCGCGCCCGGCTCGATCGTGATTCTAGATGACTCCGTCGCGGAGACGATGGCGCGGCTCGAGTCGGGCGAGGGCCTCCCGAACCCGGTCATCTGCATTGCGCTCGGAGAGGCCATTGCGCAGGCGGCGCCCGGCCGGCCGGTCCCGCTCAGCGTGGTCGCGCTCTGGCCGAATGCCGAGGTCGACGAGGACCGCTATGTCGACGAAACGCTCGCGCGCATCGAACGTCACGTCGGCGAGTTCGGCGGCAAACTCCTTCATTGCGAGCTGGTCACGCCTGGCCGATATGAGTCGCGATTCGGCTTCTCGAGCTGTCCCGCTCCCGTGCTCGAAAGGGTCGGGAGCCGAAAACCGGGTCGCGCGCTCTTCATCCCTGGGCTCTTCAACGTCGGCGCCAGTGTGCAACCGCAGGGGACCCATGCCGGCGCGGCGCTCGAATCGGGACGTCTCTGCGCACGCGAGCTGCTCGTGTCCGTGTGACGTCCCTGCTCGCGATAATGGAGGTCACCTGGCCGGTCGCGCCCCCCGCCGAGCGCTTCCAGGAGCCACCCCTGCCAGGCGCTTGTACGCGCGACTGAACGCGGCCTCCGACTGATAGCCCAGCTTCGCGGAGAGCTCGCTTACGGTCGTTCCATCCTCCGATGCGAGCGCGGTGCTCGCGATCCGCATCCGCACGCGGGTCAGGTAGCGCATCGGCGCTTCGCCCACGAGGGATGAGAACCTTGCCGCGAAGGCAGAGCGCGACATCGCAACCGCGGTCGCGAGCGAGGCCACTGACCAGTCCCTGGCCGGCTCGCGGTGGATCAAGGCGATGGCGCGACCGATCTGGTTGTCCCGGAGCGCGCCCAACCAGCCCGTCCGGGCAACGGGATCGCTGCGAAGCCAGGAGCGGATCGCCTGGATCACGAGAATGTCGGCGAGACGGGTGATCAGCGTGTCTCCTCCCGGGAGGAGCTGCCTGGCCTCCTCCGCCATGAGCTTGAGGGTGCTCTGCATCCACTCTGTGTGCGGTGTCGAGAACGCGTCGAGGTGGATCACCGCCGGAAGCATGTTCAGGAGGTCATGCGCGGCGTGATGCTCGAGCCGGACGATCCCGCAAACCAGGGTGGTCTCCGCCCCGCCTCCCCCATGTCTGAGCAGCGCGTACCGGTCGTCGGCCAACACGTGCGGAAGGTCGAGCACGACGGGTGTCGCCGCGGATGCATCCGTTCGGAGCTGGTGGCCGTGCCCATGAGGAATGAGGACGAAGTCGCCAGCGGCGAGCTCGAGCTCCGGGCTGCCTTCGGTGACCAGACTGCAGTGGCCGGCCGTAACCGCGTGGAACCAGATGCAGCCGGGGATGGCCGGCATCGTCAAGCCCCAGGGAGCGGTCAGCTCGGAGCGACAATAGAAGGTCCCGGTCATGCGGAGCGCGTGGAGCGCTTCCCCGACCGGATCGACGAGCTCCCAGCGCGGCGCCTCTTTTCCCATGGACGAATGAATGCCTGCGAACTGACGGATCGTCCACCAGATTGGACGAACGAGCATGAATCATGGCTGTCCGGCGATGGTTTCGTCCAATCAGGCCACATATTCATGGCGCACACTTCTTGAAAGGGAGAGCAGCCATGAAGGTGTTGGTCATCGGAGCAACCGGCGGAACTGGGCGAGCAACGGTCGAGGAGCTGACGTCCCGCGGACACGAGGTGACGGCGTTCGTTCGCCGGCCCGAAGCGCTCGAGGCGCCCGGATCCCGGGTTCGGCTGATCAAGGGGGACGTCTCCAACCGAGCGGCTGTGGGCGCAGCAGTCCAAGGACAGGACGCGGTCGTGGTGGCGCTGGGCATTACGGAGAACGCGCTGCTCGTACGGCTCCGCGGAAGCCGGAAGACGCCGCTGGACGTCCGCTCCGTCGGTACCCGCAACGTCGTCGAGGCCATGCGTGAGCATCGTGTACGCCGACTGGTGGTCCAGAGCTCCTACGGCGTGGGCGAAACAAGGGATCGCCTGTCGCTCGCGTGGAAACTCATGTTCTCGCTGATCTTGAAGCCCCAGATCGCGGACACCGAGGTGCAGGAGCGCGTGGTCCGGGGCGAAGACCTCGATTGGGTCCTGGTGCGACCGGTGGGTCTGACAGACGGCCCGGTCGGGCAGGTTTTCGAGTCGAAGGCAGGCGAGACGCGCAGCATGAAGGTGTCGCGGGCCGCTGTCGCGCGCTTCATGGCGAAGGCGGTCGAAGGCTCCGACAACGTTGGCCACGCAGTCGCCCTGTCAGAGCACTGACGCTCAG
>JBAWAM010000884.1:0-16169 GCA_049589315.1 Myxococcaceae bacterium | reverse complement strand
ATAGTCCACCGCCAGCAGGCTCTGCACCGTCCGGGCGATCCCGTTCTCCTCATCGTGTGCCGGGACGATCAGGTCGAACTTGAAGTTCGGAGCCGAGCACGCCGGCGGCGCCTTCGGCCGGGAACACACGGTCAGCAGGAACAGGTATCCCGTCGCCAGCAGCACCGGGGCGGCTGCCAGCCAGAATCCAATGTCGACGAGGGTCATGTGCGATCCGCGGGCAGATCGGTCATTCCCTGAATCGCCGCATCAATCAGCGACTGGATGCGCTGGCGGAACTCCTGTTCGGAGAACGGCTTCGTGAGGAAGCCGTTGGCGCCCGCCTCGGCGGCGTGGGCGCGGTCCTCGGGATAGCCACGACCACTCAACATCAGGACGGGCACCTTCTGGTGCTGCGGTGATTGCCGGATGAACTCGCAGACCTCGTAGCCGTTGGACTCAGGCAATACGAGCTCCAGGCACACCAGATCCGGAGCGCACTCCGCGAGCTGATGGATCGCCGAGTTCGCGTCCGCAGCCTCCAGTGTGTCGAATCCCATCTCGTGCAGCGACGCCCGAAGCGACCTTCTCAGCGTCGGATGATCCTCTACCAACATCACGGTCCTACGCGCCTTCATCTGTCCGCCTCCACGCCCATCGCCCACGCCCGAACCGACCAGAGTGATGCGCCAACCTGCGCACAGGTCCTTTCATTTGAACCTGTCGGCGGGTCTATCGAGCCCGTCCGCCACCCGACGCGGGATCGCGGAACATGCGGCCCCCCACGCCGACACGGAGGCGGCTCGCATCGCGCTCATCCGGCCAGGTGAACCGGGTGCCACGCATCCTCCACTTCGCCGCGTACAACGCGATGGAGAAGGCCGACTGGCGCCACGTTCGGGTGCCGTCGATCGGATACCTCGGCAGCACCGCCCCCGGCTTGCGTTCACCGGGCGCGTAGGGCCTCTGTTCGGTCGACCAGATCGTGAAGCTGCCGCGGGCGCGCAGCTCCGAGACATGCCGCTGCTCGAAGGATTCCTGCGGCGTGCCGAACGGAAAGGCGAAGTGGCTCTGCGGTCCAAAGAGCCGCGCGAAGTCCGAGACGCTGCGCCGGTACTCCTCGCTCGCCTGGTTCAAGGTCAGCAGCGTTTGACAGAAGTGACCGTTGGTGTGGTTGCCCAGCGACACGCGCGGGAGCCGATGGAGCTCGCGGCACAGGTCGACGTCGGCGAGGCGATACTCCGGCAGCGTGCAGAGGCCCTTGAGATCGGAGCGCCGGTTCTCGGCCTCGACGTCCAGGTCTCCGAACATCACCGCGTCGAAGTCGACCGGGATCCCGGCCTTCTGCTTCTGCTCGAAGAGGTCCCAACGGAACCCGACCCGGTGCTCGATCTTCTCCGGACACACGAAGTAGATCCACTCCACCGTCGGGAAGCGGTCGATGCTGGTGAGGATGTACTGCGCCGCGTCCTCGTAGCCGTCGTCGAAGGCCACGGTCAGCCAGGACTGCGTCCGCGGACGCGTGCTCAGCAGGAACTCGATCAGCGCGTCCAGCTCACCGGGCGCGATCGTCAGCGACGGATCCCACTCGCCGGGCCGGCGCGTCTGCGCGACGCGATGAAGACACAGCGCCACCGAGGCCCCGTTCAGGGAGTACCGGGCGAAGGACCGGAGCTGCGATTCCGACAACCCGCCTGAAGCGGCGATCACTGCGGAACGGAGGAGCTCTTTCATGGAGCCGCAAGCTAGGAACGCTTCGGCGGATGAGAGCCCCTGGAAAGCACGGCGCGACGGTCCGGACCGCAGTCCACCAGGCGCCAGTCACCTGTCGCCACCTCCCGGAGTGCCTACTTTGCCGCGCCCATGACTCCCGCTCTTCCCACTGGATCCGCAGAGGTGGCGGACTCCACGTCCCGCCGCGAGGCACAGATCGCCCTGTTCAACGCGCTGAAGCTGGGCGCCTCGTTGCTGGTGACGTGGAGCATCGCCCTCGGGGCGCGCGTAGTCCTGCCGCGCCACCTCGGACCTGAACAGTTCGGCGTGTTCGGCTTCGCCGACGCGTTCGCCATCGCATGTTTCGTCCTCGCGACCTTCGGGCTCGAAACGTACATCCAGAAGGAGATCCCGCTCCGCCCCTGGCACGCGAGCGAGTTCTTCGGCGCGGTGCTGCTGATCCGTGCGCTCCTTCTGCCGGTCATGGTGGGGGTGATGGGGGCGGTGCTCGAGTCTGCAGGGCGACCCGCCGAGATGCGGCAGGTCGTGTACCTCTTCGCGGTCGGACAGTTCTTCTTCGTGAACAACACCACGTTCTCGGCACTCCTCCACGCCAGCACCCAGGTCGATGGGCTGTCGATCGTGAACGTGGTGGGCAAGCTGCTCTGGGGCGTCGGCATTGCCCTGGCGCTGACGACCGGGGCCGGGCTCGTGGGCCTCGCCGCCGCCTTCATCGCGTCGGAGGCGTTCAAGTCGCTCGCGCTGTTCCGGCTCTGCCGCAAGCACGTCGGACTGCGCCTCACCTGTGACCTGAGGGTGGGCGCGCGCGTGCTGTGGGCCAGCGCGGCGTTCTTCCTGACCACGTTGTCCCTGACGCTCCACACCCACCTGGACGTCAACCTGATCGCGTTCCTCACCAACGACAGCGAGGTGGGCTGGTACAGCGCCGCGACCAGCCTCGCCAACCTCGCTCTCTTGCTGACTCCGCTGATCTCGTCGGTGTTGATGCCGCTCTTCGCCCGCGCCGCGGCCCGTTCCGAAGAGGAGCTCACCACCGCGATCCGTCGATCGCTGGAGCTGATCCTCTCGCTGGCCATCCCCACCAGCCTCGCGCTGGGGCTGGGCGCAGAGGTGTGGATCGGGGTGGTCGCCGGCCCGGGGTTCGAGCCCGCGGCCATGTCGCTCCGGGCGCTCGCGCCGCTCTTCGTCTGCACCTACCTGGCGATCCTGTGCGCAACCTTCCTGAACCTGCTCGGCCGCGCCTGGACGGTGACCTGGATCAGCGTGTCCGCGCTCGGGGTGAACGTGGTGCTGAACCTGCTCTTCATCGCGCCGGGGCTGGCGCTGTTCGGGCCAGGCGGCGCCGGCACAGGAGCTGCCATCGCGACGATCGGGACGGAGGGAGCCACCTGCGTGCTGATGCTGAGCGTGATCGGCCGGAGGGCGCTGGACCGCCGGGTGATCTCGACGCTGGCCCGGACCTTCGGCGTGGTGGTCGCAGTGACGGCCCTGCACCTCTCACTGGCTGGGCTGGGGGCCTGGCGACTGCTGGTGGATGCCGTGGCGTACGTGGTCCTGGCGTTGGCGGTCCGCGCCATCCGCCTGGACGAGGTCGTCCAGTTCGCGCGCACGGCGCTCCAGCAGCGGCGGGGAGCCGTCCGTTGAGGTCACGACAGCCGCACTGCCGGAGTCATCAGGATGCCGCGCGGAGGCGAGGTGCCCAGGTTGCCCGCTCTCGTGCTCGGGCGAGGAGAAGCGATGGGAACGAGGTGGCTGTGGATGGCGGTGGTGGCGGTCGGGATGACGGCATGCGCTCCCAAAGGTCGGTACGTCTGGGTCGACACCTACGAGGAGGAGCTCGAGCGCGATCCGGCCTACGTGATCCTTGCGGACGACGTGCTGAGCGTCCGGGTGCTGAACAACGAGACCATGACGACCCGGGTCCGCGTCCGCTCCGACGGCCGCATCTCGCTGCCCTTCCTCAATGACGTGCGCGCGGCGGGGATGCTCCCGGCCGAGCTCGCGCGCCACGTGCAGAACCGGTTCGAGCAGTACGTCCGCAACCCGGTGGTGACCGTCACGCTGGAGGAGTCGAAGCCCTTCACCGTGTCGGTCGTCGGCGAGGTCACCAACCCGGGCGTGTACGCGTTGGAGCCCCGTTCGGGCGTCCTGCACGCGCTCGCCAGCGCGGGCGGGTTCACGCAGTACGCACACGAGAGTCGGATCTTCGTGCTCCGCCGGAACTCGGCCGACGCTCCGCCCACGCGGATCCGCTTCACGTACGAGGCGCTGACCCAGGTGGAGGGAAAGGCCTCCACCTTCAAACTGCAGCGGAACGACGTCGTCGTCGTGGAGTGAGCCGTGTCAGCGCCCTGGGTCGCCCTCAGCATGGCCGCGGTCCTCGCGGCGCCGCACACGCGGATCGACGCCGCGGTGGATACGGCCGCACAGGTGCGGTCCGCCAACCCCGCGGGGACCGGCGTCGCGGCGGCGTTGGAGGTGCAGCCCTCCCTCTCCTCCCGGACCCGCGTCGACGGTGCGATCCTCCAGGCACGCTACGGGCCGCGGCTGCTGCTCAGCAGCGCTGATCCGGATCAGGTCCTGGGCGTGAGCCACCAGGCTTCACTCTCCGGCGAGTGGTCCCCCGCCCCGCGCTGGCTCCTGTCGATGTCGGAGACCTTCTCCTTTGGACGCACCGACGTGCTCCCGACGAATCCGGAGTACGACACCTCGCTCGACCTGGTCGACGCGCAGCTCGTGCCGGTGCCCGATTATCTCGACTCCTGGGCCGAGCTCGCTTTCCAGCTGCAGGCATCGGAGAACGTGGTGGTGATGTCGGCCCTGTACTGGTCGGTTTCGGGCGCGACCTCCACGCCTTCGAGCGAAGTGTTCCCACTGCAGCATGGCCCGGCGCTGCTGCTCGGCCTCGAGCACCAGCTCACGCGCAACGACGTGCTCCGGTCCAACGTGTACGCCGATCACATCTTCCTCTCCGGTGACCGCGGCAGCTCGTCGGTGCGGGTGATGGAGAGCTGGCGTCGGGTGCTGTCGCGATCGACGCGCCTGGAGCTCGGGGCCGGTGTCGGCGCAGTGCAGGACCGGAGATCGTCCGAACGCTGGGGCGTCCTTCCGGTCGCAGCGCTCTCCCTCGAACGGGACTTCCTCTGGCGCACGGAGCGCATCGAAGCGCGGCTCGAGGCCGAGCTGGCGCCGAGGGTGAGCTCGTTTTCGGGACGGATGCTTCCCCGGGGCGAAGCTTCGGCGAGGGTCGACTGGGTCCTCCGGGAGAAGCTCCGATTCGGCGCCCGGCTCGCGGGACGGCGCCAGCTCTGGACGGGGAGCCAACCGGCCGAAGCCGTGGCGCTCTCGGAGCTCCGGGCCGGGTACACCTTCAACCGCCAGTTCAGGTGGACCGGCGGCGTTCGCGGCATCTGGGGAGAGATCCCCGCGCTCGAGACGCCCTCCGGGTTCCAGTGGGTCGCGTTCACGTCGCTCACCTTCAGCGCGGAGGACCTGCTCTGAGCCATGGGGAAGATCATTCTGCTGTCGATCCTGGTGACGACGATCGTGCTCCCCACGTGGATGGCGCGCGATCCGGATCCAGTGCGGGGGCTTAGGAAGACGATGGTGAGGACGTCGCTGTTCGCGGTCCTCTACTGGCTCGGGGTGATGTTCTTCACCCCGCTGGTCTGACGGTGAACGGGGCGGGAAGGAGAGACGGGTGATGAGGGGATCAGAGGCGTCATCGCTGGAGGCCATCGGGCGCGTCCGGAACTACGTGAGCTTCGGGCTGGGAGCGGTGGGACGACACAAGCTGCTGTCGGCGGCGATCTTCCTGCTGTTCGCCGGAGCCGTGTTCGGGTGGCTGTACGTCATGCCCCGGACCTGGCGCGTCCAGGCGACCGCGATCGTGCTGCCTTCCGAATACGCCCCCGGGAGCACCCGGCCGCCCACCAACGGCATGCCGGTCGGGCTGGCACAGGCGGCTGCGGATGCCCTCCTCGCCCGTGCACAGCTCGAGGCGCTCACCCGCCAGTACGCGCTGCTCGACAGTTGGGACCGGAGCCGCCCCATCCTGTTCAAGTGGAAGGATCTGCTCGTCGCCCGGGTGACCGGAGAGCCGCCGGATCCGGCGGAGCGGGTCGACGCGCTGATCAAGGTCCTGCAGAAGCAGCTGCTGGTCGTGGTCGACGGGAACCAGGTCACCCTCACCTTCGACTGGCCCGAGTCGAGCACCGCGGTGGCGGTGGTGGCGTCGATGCAGCAGCGCCTGATGGAGAGCCGCTTCGACGCGGAGATCGCCCCGCTGGAGGACAAGGCGGCGGTGCTCGACGCGCGGGTCCGGTTGTCGCAGGAGCGGATCGACACCCTCATCCTGGAGCTGGAGCAGCAGACCGAGCAGCTGCGCAAGGGCGCGAAGCCCTCGACGCTCCGGGGCATGCAGGCCGAGGGGCGCTGGCGCGACCTCCCCGACCGGGAGCTGATGAGGCTGAGGGAGGCGATCCTCAGTCAGCGCAAGTTGGTCCGCGAGCAGGAGGATCTGCACCTGAGGAAGCTCACCGAGCTGAAGGCGCTGCTCACCGACCAGCAGGCGACGCTCGGGCCGGGCCACTACGCCCTGGCGGAGACGCGCGACCGCATCCAGCTCCAGGAGAAGCAGCAGGCGCGCATCGACGTGATGAAGGCGGAGGAGCAGCGACTGCTGGAGGATTTCGTGCTGCGGGGGGGAAAGGACGCCGACCTCTCCAGCGAGCCGACCCTGGCCACGTGGCCGGTGGAGCTGCGGGATGACAACGAACGTCTGGCCTATCGCAAGGCGCGGCTCGCGATGGAGCTCCAGCAGCTCCAGAACTTCATGGCGGATTCGACCCAGGCGCAGGCGGTGGTGGCCGAGGCCCGGGCCGCCTTCGACCAGCGCTACACGGTCGTCCAGCCGGCGCTCCCGCCCAGGAAGCCCATCTCCCCGAACGTCCCGGCCCTGGCCATTGCCGGGCTGCTGGGTGCGGCGCTGCTGGCCGGCTTCGCCGCGATCTCGGTGGACACCCGCAGCCGTCGAATCTACGAGCGCTGGCAGGTGGAGGACCTGGTGGAGGTGCCGCTGCTCGCGGAGGTGCGACTGTCGTGAGCCGGCCACCCCGCCACTTCTGGGAGGTGCTCCTGGCCACCTCGTGCGTGGGGATCGCCACATTTGCGGCGATCTTCGCCACCGACGGACATCTTGGCGCGGTGGCGGCCCCGGCCCTGGTGGTCGCGTTGTCGTACGCCGTCATCCGGCTCCCCATCCGCACGGTGCTGATGTCGCGGATGTTCCTGGTGCTGGTGGCTGAGAGCCCGCAGGAGAAGCCGGCGGATGGCCTGTGGCAGTCGCCTCTGTATTGGCTCGGCGCCCTGGTGCTGGACAACCTGAACCACACCCTCTCGCTTCCCGGGCTGGGCTTCGCGGCGGTCGACGTGGTCGCGCTGGTCCTCGCGGCGCGCATCCTCCACGCGCGGATGGACGAATGGGGGCCGCACGGACAGGACGCGCACCCGGTCCCGCGGGCCATGATGGGCGCCCTGCTGATCTTCTCCGCGACGCTGCTGGCCCTCGAGGCGTGGGGCGCGGTCCGCGGCGGCGCGATGGGCGTCTCGCTCTGGCAGATCCGACAAATGGTCTATGTGCCGATCTTCGGCTTCTTCCTGGCGGAGCTGCTGCAACGCCGGCGCGACTTCGAGCTGATCGGCCGGCTCGTGGTCTGGTCCGCGCTGGTGAAGGCGTTCAACGGGTTCTTCTTCTACTACTTCATCGTGGTGCCCGGAGGCCTCGCGCCCGAGTACATCACCACCCACACCGACGCGATGCACTTCGTGGCCGCAGGGGTGATAGTGGCTGCGCGCTGGCTCGAGGCACCCACCGTGGGGAACCTCTGGGCCTGCGCCGCGGTCGTCCCGCTGATGGCGTTGGGGACCTTCCTCAACGATCGGCGCCTCGCGTACGTCGGTATCCTCGGCTGCGCGGCGATCCTGTTCCTCCTGGGTCCACCGTCGCGTTCCCGGCGCTTCCTGGTGAAGGCGGGGCTCCTCGCCCTGCCCCTGTTCGCGCTCTACTGCTCTGCAGGCTGGAACTCCCGCCTGGCGATGTTCCGGCCGGTGCAGTCCATCCGGACCATGATGGAGACGGAGGACGACACCTCCAGCCAGTCCCGAGACATCGAGAACTACAACCTCGCGCAGACGCTCAAGAGCAGTCCGTTGCTCGGCGTGGGCCTGGGACATCCGTATCTCGAGATCGTCCGAGGCCCGCCCATCGAGAGCCAGTTCGCGCTCTACCGGTACATCCCGCACAACAGCGTGCTCTGGCTGCTGAGCGCCGGCGGACTCATCGGGTTCACCGCGTTGTGGTCCGTCTTCGTCGTGGGCGCGTACCTCTCTGCCCGGGCCTTCCGGCACGCCTCCGAGCCCCTCGACCGCGCGGCCGGTTTGACCTGCCTGTGCACCATCCTGCTCTACGCCATCCAGGCGTACGGCGACATGGGCACGCAGAGCTGGGCCACCAACCTGATGCTGGCGTCCGCGTTCGTCGTCGCGGGCCAGCTCGCGATCCGGGTCGGCGCCTGGCCGGCGCACTCCCTGATGGCTTCACCCAATCGTTTGGAGGAGAGATGACGCTCACCGCATCCGTCGAACCCATCCAGAAGCCGCCGGAGTCGGCGAGGGCCGTCTTGCCCGAGTCGGCTCGGGCGCTGCAGCTGCTCTGGCTGCAAGTGGCCCAGCGGCCCTGGTCTTCGCTTCTGCTCGTCCCGACGCACGCGGGCGCTTCGACGTTCGATTTCGCCGTGCGCCTCACCGAGGTCGGTCGAAACAGCACCACCACGCGGCTGGTACTGGCGGACGCGCGATCCGTGTCCCTGGAGAGCGTCCTTCGGGTGAAGGAGGGCATCGCCACCCACGTCGGGCAGGGCGCGCGCATCCTCGTGCTGGTGGATCCGGTGGTGGAGAACCCGGCCACCCTCGAGATCGCCCGGGTCACGGACGCGGCCCTGCTGTGTATCACCTATGGGCAGACCGACGTCGACACTGCCCGGCGAACGCTCGACCTGTGTGGTCGGGAGCTCTTCCTGGGCAGCGTCGCGGTGCACGCTCCGACGAAGTAGCCCGGGCTCACTCCGCCTGGACGGTGATCTGCGCCGATCCGGCTCTTCCGCCGAGTGTGGCGGTGATCGTCGCCGCCCCCGGAGCGATCGCGGTCACTGTTCCCGTCGCCGCATCGACCGACAGGACCGCCCCATCCGAGGTCGTCCAGGTGGCCTGGCCGGTCACGTCGACCGTGGTGGAGTCCGAGTAGTGGCCGATGGAGACGAGCCCCAGGATCTGCCCCACCTGCATCGTCGCGCCCGTCGGCTCGATGCTGATCGCGGTGAGCACCGGCGCGGTCACGGTGAACGGGGTCGAACCGGTGACGCCGTTCACGGTCGCGGTGATGTTGGAGCTGCCAGGGTTGGCTGCGGTGGCGAGCCCCCGGGAGCCGGTGGAGTTGGAGATGGTCGCGACTTCCAGGGCGGAAGAGGACCACGTCGCCTGCTGGGTCAGGTCCTGCGAGGACCCGTCGGAGAAGAATCCGACGGCGAAGAACTGACGCGTGGTGCCCTTCGGCGAGGACGCATTTCCGGGCAGTACGTCGATCGAAACGAGGACGCCGCCAGTGACCGTGAGCTGGGTCGTCGCGGTCCGGCCTTCGTATGCGGCGGAGATCGTGGTGACGCCCGGCGCCACTGCGGTCGCCAGGCCCTCTGAGCCGGACGCGTTCGAGATGGTCGCGACGGTGCTGACGGAAGAGCTCCAGATCGCCGTGGTGGTGACGTCGAGCGTGGTGCCGTCCGACCAGGTCCCGGTGAGGGTGAAGGGCCGCGTGGTGCCCTGGGCGATTCGGACGGTGATCGGCGACAGCTCGACGCCGGTGAGGACGGCGGGCGTGACGGTCGCGTCCGCAGTGGCGCTCACTCCGGAAAGCGACGCCGTGATGGTGGCGGTGCCCACCGCGCTCGCAAAGGCGCCCCCCGGGGTGGTTCCTCCCGTGGTGATCGACACCGCGGCATCTGACGAGGACCACGTCACCTCCGCGGTGACATTCCGGCTGGAGAGATCCGAATAGACCCCGGTGGCGGTCAGCGCCTGGGTCGTTCCCCTGGGAATGGAGAACGACGGCGGCGTCACCGAGAGGGTCGTGAGGACGGCGGGCGTGACGGTGACGTTCGCCGTCGCCGACACGCCCTGGAGCGAGGCGGTGATCAGGGCCGAACCCACGGCGAGTGCCGACACCTCACCCCGCGTTCCCGCCGCGTTCGAGACGGGCGCAGCGGTCGCATTCGAGCTGACCCACGCGGCCTGGGCGGTGACGTCCTGGGACGTCCCATCGGTGAACAACCCGGTGGCCACGAACGTGTGGGAGGTCCCCTTCGGCAGCGACAGGTTCGTCGCGTCGAGCTGGATCGAGGTGAGCTGCGCAGGCGTGACCACCGTCTGGGCCTGCCCTGCCTTTCCGCCCCATGCCGCGGAGACCTGGGTGGTCCCCTCCGCGATGGCGGTGAGCCGGCCGATGTTCGGTCCCCCCGCCTCGACGGCAGCGATCATCGGATCCGCGGAGGTCCACGCCGCCTGCTGGGTGACGTTCACCTTCGATCCGTCGGTGTACACGGCCGTCGCGGCGAGCGCCGTCTGGGTTCCCTTCGCCAGCGAAGGCGACGCCGGCGAGACCTCCACGCGTTCGAGGATCGCCGGCGACACGTCCACCGTCACGCCCGCCGACTGACCTGCCAGAGCGGCAGTCACCGTCGTGGTGCCGACGCCTGTCGCAGAAAGCCGACCGCGTTGTCCGGTCGCATTCGACACGGTGGCGATCGAGGGATTGCCGGACGTCCACACGACCTGGCCCGTCACGTCCGCGCTGGTCCCGTCCGCGTAGGTGCCGGCGGCGACCAGCTCGAACTGCACGCCCTTCGGCAGCGGCGCGTTCGGGCCCTGGACGGCAAGTCCCGTCAGCAGCGCGTGGGTCACCGTTACCGTGAGCGTGGGCGCCTTGCCCTGCAGGCTGGCGGTGATCGTGACCACGCCCTCGCGGTTCGCAGTGAGGAGGCCCTGGGGGGACACCGCGGCAATGGTGTCATCCGAGGAGGTCCACGCCACGTCGTTGGTGACGTCGACGGTCGTGCTGTCGCTGAAGACGCCCACCGCGTTGAGCTGCAGCGTTCCGACTTTCGGAACGCTCGGGTTCGGCGGCGACAGGGTGATCGTCTGAAGCTGCGCCGGCGTCACGGTGAGCGACGCGCTCCCCAGGACCTCACCCGACACAGCCTCGAGGGTGGCGTTCCCGACCGCGAGCGCGATGAATTCGCCGGGCACGCCAGCCGGAAGGACGTTCGCGAGTTGGGGCGCGCTCGAACGCCACGTCACGGACTGGGTCAGGTCCTGCACGGAGGCGTCGGTGAAGTGGCCCCAGGCCGTCAGCCGAAGGGACAGTCCCCGAGGGAGGCTGGCGACCGGCGGAGACACGCTGATCGAGACGAGCGCTGCCGGGGTGACTTGCAGTTCGGTCCGGGCCACATGCTCCTGGACGCGCGCTTCGATCTGCACCGTGCCGGGCATGAGCGCCTTCACGCGCCCGCTCACGATCTCGGCGATGGATGGATCGGAGCTGGTCCAGGTCGCGCTCGACGTCAGATCCTCCGCGGCGCCATTGGTGAGGATGCCCGTCGCGGTGAGCTGGACCTCGGTCCCCTTTGCGAGCGAACCCTCGAGCCCGGAGAGCTCGACGTGATCGAGCACGGCGGGACCCACGGTGACCTGCACGTCCGCTTCGACCTCGCCGCTGGCGACGCGAACAGTGGAGGCGCCCTCATCCGCGGCGAGGAACCGGCCCTTCTGCGCGAGGGGCTGCAACGCTGCCTCGTTCGACGACGTCCAGGTCAGCCCGTCCGTGACCGGCTGCACCACGCCATCCGAGTACGTCCCCATCGCGACGAGCTCGATCGATGCGCCCGAGGGAACCGGGCTCTGCGGTGCATCGGCAATCGCCAGGAGCTCGAGCGCGTGCGGGGCGACCGTCACCGAAACCTGTGCGGTCGTGCCTCCGAAGCTCGCCCGCAGCTCCGCAGTGCCCTGGGCCGAGGCGCGAACGGAGCCCGGAGCCGCAGCGTCTTGAAGGACCGTGAGGATCTCCGGGCTCCCGCTCTCCCAGTGCGCCTCCGCCGTCACCAATCGCGTGGTGCCGTCGGAGTACTCCGCCGTCGCGGACGGCCGCACCGTCTTCCCCAGCGGGATGACGTCGAGAGGGAGGCGGATGCTCAGCGAGCGCAGCTCGACGGGGTCAGTTGGAACATCGCCGAAGCAGCCCGACGCGACGATCGCGAGCAGCGGCAGTGTGGAAAGAATGAAGCGATACGAACGCAAAGGCGCCCTCCAGACGCGAGGGGCACAGCAAAGCGGATACCCGTACAAACTGTCCAGATCCCGGCATCTTACGAGGATCACAGGGGTGCCTGACGACCCACATGGTCTCCGCCTGCGCTTCCGGCGGCAGTCCATCAGGCGGCCAGGCGAACGGATGCGTGAACGTCAACCGACGACGCGGTTCCGGCCGCCCTTCTTGGCTCGGTACAGGTTCGCGTCCGCGACCTTGATGAACTGCAGCGGCTCGGTGAGGTCGGCGGACATGTCCGCCACGCCGATCGAGATGGTGACCGGGATGTCCTTGCCTTCGAACTGGAACGGCTTGTCCTCGATCATCTTGCGGAGCTTTTCCGCGAACCGGCGCGCGTTCTCCGGCCCCGCTTCGGGCATGACGATGGCGAACTCCTCGCCGCCGTAGCGCGCGAAGCACTCCTCCTTGCGGATCCGGGGACGGACCACCATGGCCAGCTCACGCAGCACGTAGTCGCCTGCGAGGTGGCCGTGCGTGTCGTTGATCACCTTGAAGCGATCGATGTCGAACATGATCATCGACAGCGCGCGGTTGTACCGGTGGCAGCGCCCCATCTCGCGCTCGAGGTAGTCGAGGAAGTAGCGCTTGTTGTGGATCGAGGTGAGCCCGTCCACGATCGTGAGCTGGTAGATCTCCTCGTGGTACAGGCTCTCGATGTTCCCGCCACTGAGGAACTTGAAGATGGAGCCGCCCACCTTCACGTAGTCCCCGCTCCGCAGCGGCGTCTCCTCCTGGACCTCCCGGTCGTTCAGGTACGTGCCGTTGGTCGAGTCGAGGTCCGCGACGAAGTGCATCGCCTCGCGCAGCGTGATCTTCGCGTGTCGTCGCGACACGTTGTCGAGATCCACGACGACCGTATTCTTCACGTCCCGACCGATCGTCAGTTCGTCGTCGCCGAGCACATAGCGCTTGCCGAGCTCCGGTCCGCAGATCTGCACCAGACAGCTGTCCGTTGAGGTCGCTATCCGGTCACTCAACCGGGAGATCTTGGTGACGCGGGTTTCGTTTCCGCTCATCGACGTCGGAGTCTACACCGGGTAACCTCGTCTCTGGCCATGGCACGCACCCACGGATGGATCATCCTCGTGGTGGTGGCTGTAACCGGATGTGCGACAACCCGCTCGCGGCCCCCGCCGTTGCAGAGCTTCGAGCTGGGCTTGTCGCGCGCGAACTTTCGGGACTACGCCTCCGCCCTCCCAGGCATCTGCACCGCCGAGCCCCAATGGCTCCAGGATGAGCTCTCCTCGGTGAACGGGCTGCTCGCCCGGTGGTTGGACAAGACCTCAGCCGGCTACGACGGCGCCTGGTCCTCCGACGAGCTGAAGCTCCTGCAGCAGGGGGCGGAGACGGTGGGCCCGGTGCTGGAGATCCACGCCGGGAATCTGGTGGCGCTCCGGGACTGTGCCTTCGGAAAGGCCCGGGCGTTCCCCGAGCTGATCCGTCGGGGAGAGACCTACATCGAGCAGGCGCGACAGCGCATGCGCGAAGCCGACTCGATCACCGCGTGGCGCATCTCGAAGAAAGCGATCGAGCTCTGGCAGCAGGAGCAGCCCACCCGCGAGGCCAACGCAAAGCGGGGCTGCCCGGATCGGGTCGTATACGGCAAGGCGCAGATCTACTACGCGATCGAACGGGACGATGGCCAGGTGCGCTGGCTCTTCTGCGACGGCGCCCAGGTGCGGTCCCTCGCCGAAGGCGGCACCGAGCTCCAGGTTCCGGACGACCTGACCCAGGCCCAGCGCAGGCGGATCAAGGCCCGGAAGTATCTCGAGGCTGCGAGCGATTTTCCGGCGTCGCGGATCGACCGTCCTCCGTCGCTGCCCGAGCGACTTGATACCGTCAGCGAACACCGCTGATCGCGTGTTTCCGACATTAAGCGCCGATCGTACGGGCGCGACTTGAAGCGGGTCGCGACGGGGGCCTAAACCCCTCGCTCCATGGGTCAAAAGATCCTCACCATGATTCTCGCCGGCGGCGCCGGCACCCGTCTCGAACCCCTCACCCGCGAGCGCGCCAAGCCCGCCGTTCCATTCGGAGGCAGGTACCGCATCATCGACTTCTGCCTGTCGAACTTCGCCAACTCGGGCTTCTACAAGATCAAGGTCCTGACCCAATACAAGTCGGACTCGCTGAACAATCATCTCTCCCGTGCCTGGCGGATGACCGCTTTCCTCGGACACTACGTGGAGGCGGTGCCGGCGCAGATGCGGACGGGACTGGAGTGGTATCGCGGCTCGGCCGACGCCATCTACCAGAACCTCAACATCATCACCGACGAGGAGCCGGAGCACACGTTCGTGTTCGGGGCGGACCACATCTACCGGATGGACGTCCGGCAGATGCTGGACTTCCACATGGAGAAGCAGGGGGACTGCACCGTCGCCGCCATCCCCGTCCCCCTCGAACTGGGCCGCGAGTTCGGCATCATCGACGTCGGACCCGACGGGCGGATGCGCGACTTCGTGGAGAAGCCGAAGAACCCGCCGCCCATGCCGGGGAACCCGAAGATGTGCCTCGCGTCGATGGGGAACTACCTGTTCCGCACCGACTCGCTGGTGCGCGAGGTCGTCCGCGACGCTGCCGACGAGAAGAGCGCCCACGACTTCGGCAAGAACATCATCACCAACCTGTTCAAAGAGTCGCGCGTCTTCGTGTACGACTTCGCCACCAACACCTTCCCCGGGATGCTGGAGAAGGAGCGCGGCTACTGGCGCGACGTGGGGAACATCGACGTCTACTACCAGTCCAACATGGACCTGGTGGACGTGGACCCGACCATCAACCTCTATAACGACCGCTGGCCCATCTACTCGTACGTGAACACGCTGCCGCCGGCGAAGTTCGTGTTCGCGGACGTGGAGAACCGGCGGGTGGGACACGCCACGGATTCGCTGATCTCCGAGGGGACCATCGTCTCCGGCGGGCACGTGCACCGCTCGGTCCTCTCGCCCAGGGTCCGGGTGAACTCGTTCGCCGAGGTCACCGACTCGATCCTTTTCGAGAGCGTCGAGATTGGACGGCGCTGCCGCATCCGCCGCGCAATCATCGACAAGAACGTGATCGTGCCTCCGAACACCACCATCGGCTTCGACCCCGAGGAGGATCGCCGGCGGTTCCACGTGACCCCCTCCGGCGTGGTGGTGATCCCCAAGGGGATGAAGCTGTAGAAGCTGCTCGCGGCAAGCGCGCGGGCCGGCTGGTTGCCCCTGTCCGGGGTGCGGATAATCATTCGGTATGCGCGTCCCGCGTCACCGCCATACGTGGCACGACTACCTGGTGCTCGAGCAGTCGAGCAACACCAGGCACGAGTTCTTCCAGGGCGACATCTTCGCAATGGGCGGGGGAACGCCCGCGCACTCGGCCCTCGCGGCAGCGGTGACGATCGCGCTGGGGTCCCAGCTGAAGGGGAAGCCGGGCCGCGTCTACCCGTCCGACCTCCGCATTCGCGCGCTCACCACTGGCCTCGGCACCTACCCGGACGTGAGCGTCGTGTGCGGAGCTGAGGAGTACGACCCCGACGACGAGAACACGATCGTGAATCCGACGGTGCTCGTCGAGGTGCTCAGCGACTCGACCGAAGCGTACGATCGCGGTGAGAAGTTCGAGAACTATCGGCAGATTCCCTCGCTGAGGGAATACGTGCTGGTTTCGCACCGCGAACCGCTCGTGGAGGTCTTCCGGTGGCGAGAGTTCGACTCGTGGACACGCACCGAGGCACGCACCCACGCGACGGCGCGGCTCGAATCGATCGGATGCGAGCTCAACGTCGATGAGCTCTATGCCGGGATTGCGCTCCACCACGGGTGAGCTCAACACCAGACCGGGGTCAGATCCTCTACGCGCGCTGATGCGCCGAACGGGAGATCGACCACGGCAGGGACGCGTGCCAGTGTCTGTGCAGACTTCTTGAGGGCGCACGGTGATCGATCCTTCCTCCGCACAGCCGTCTGCGGCAGCCACCTCGTCGCGAGCCCGCGAGCTCACGATTCGCGGCCTCGTGCTCGGCGTGTTCATCACGTTC
>JBAWAM010000883.1:0-1590 GCA_049589315.1 Myxococcaceae bacterium | reverse complement strand
GAGCCAATTCATCAGCAAGTATACAGACATTACGCTCGAAGCTCAAACTGTGCCGCGCTGAGCAGATTACCGAAAAAGACCTGGAGCGGCAATGGGCCCAGCCTGCACGGTGACGTAAGAGGTTCTGTGTCAGGCGAGGAAGGGGGTACTCCAACTGTGGCTGCCAAGCACACAACGGAGCACCCCCCATGTCACAGCGAGCTGCGACGATCACGAGTCTACCGATGGCATTTGAAGTCGTGAAGGCAATGCAGGCGGACGGCTTGGAGTGGGGTGAGGGTTATCGCCCGCTCGGCCGGCAAGCCCTTGAGGAGATCATCGAAGATCAGATGGTGGCGGCGGTCGACCGCTATCTCGAGCAGCTCGAGGCCGATGCCTCTGCCGATCGCCGTAATGGCTATTATCGGCGGAACCTTCTGACCGAGCTCGGCGATATCGAGCTTAACGTTCCACGGACCCGACGCTACAGCCCGGTTGAGGTCATCCGCGCCTATGCGCGTCGCACGCGGGAGATCGACCGGGTGATCCTTGCCGGCTTCGTGCTCGGCCTGTCGACCCGCAAGGTGGGCGAGACGCTGCTTGCCCTGCTCGGCCGCTCGGTGAGCCCCACGACAGTGAGCCAGGTCGCCAAGACGCTGGATGCGGCGGTGGCCGCCTTCCATCGCCGGCCGCTGCAGAACCGCTACAAGGTGCTGATGCTCGACGGCGTGGTGCTCGCCCGCAAGACCGGCGCCGGGGCGCTACGTCGGCCCGTGCTGGTCGCGCTCGGGCTTCGGCCCGATGGCAAGAAAGAGATCATCGACTTCCGTCTGGCGGGCAGCGAAAGCGCCGCCGAATGGGAACGTTTCCTCACCGATCTTTACCGCCGCGGCCTCACGGGCGAAGGGCTCGAGATGATCTGCGTCGACGGTGGCGCGGGCCTGCTGGCTGCCCTGCCCACGGTCTTCCCAGGCACCGCCGTCCAGCGCTGTTGGGCGCACAAGATCCGCAACGTCCTCGACAAGGTCAAAAAGGCCGATCGGCCGGCCGTAAAGCGCGCTCTCCACCAGATCATGAATGCGTCCAACGCCCCGGCCGCGCGTGCCGCCGCGCGAAAGTTCGCCAACCGCTTCGAGGACAAGTATCCAGCAGCCGTTGCCTGCCTGCGTAACGACCTCGATGAGCTACTGACCTGCTTCCGTTACAAATCGGAGGAGCAACGCCGCAAGGTACGAACCACAAACGCTATCGAAAGACGATTCCGCGAAGTACGACGACGGACCCGGCCAATGGGAACTTTCCAAGACAGGACATCCATGGACCGCATCCTGTTCGCCGTCTTCACCCACGAAAACAAGTCACAGGGCGTCAGCACCCCTTTCCTGCTGACACAGAACAATTGACGTTACCGTCCTGCCATCGCGCGAGAGTCGCACCCGGGCCGGCCCCCAACAACATACTTGTGGCTGCGCATGCACGCTGACCCACGAACATGCGACTTATGACGCTTCCATCTACCGGCATCTTCCCGGCGCAGCGGTTTTATAAATGCTCTGAATGCAGGTTCATGAAGGCGGATACGCTCGCGTCCTAGCGTTCGGTGATGCAATG
>JBAWAM010000882.1:0-3041 GCA_049589315.1 Myxococcaceae bacterium | reverse complement strand
CTCCACCACCGGCTCGGCGGGCAGAGAAGCCTCGGCCTTCTTCTTCGTGCCGGCGGCGCCGCGGCAGGTGCGGCACCACGGCTGGTTCCGGATCGCGCCGTCCGCCATCTTCCGCAGCCCGAACTGCGCCAGCGGCTTCATCGACTTGCACTTCAGGCACATCAAGGTGATGAGCACCTCGTTGCCGTCCGCGTCGTAGATGGCCGACTTGCGCTTCTTGCGGGGCAGCCTCGCTTCACCTGACTGCGGCTTCGCCTTCGCCGTCTCCGGCTGCGGCATCATCGGGGTGACCTTGTAGAGCATGTTCTCCCTCCACTACCGGGCCCAGCGTAGCGAGAGGGTCTGACATCGATTCCGCGCGCGGGCCGGAAAATCGGCCTCCGGCGCGATTTCGCCAGGGATCCCGGCCGTTTACGGACCCAGGTTCAGGGATGCCCGAGCGTCTCGCCGGAGCTGCAGCCCGCGCCGTCGTCCACGAAGGAGATCCGACCCGGCTCCGGCGCGACCAGGGGCTCGCCCCGGGCCTGCCAGAACGCCACCATCGCGTCGCGGAAGTTGAGCTCGCGGGACATCCCGAGGTCGATCCGGGAAGCAGGTACGCTCGCGACCACGGGGCCGAGGCCGTCGCCTCCGCGGGCCAGGAAGTCCGGCATCACCACCCGGTACTTCTTGTCGGGGGAGATGGACCTGCCGTTGGCGAGGGAGAAGGACTTCAGCCGAGTCTGGCCGGGACAGCGCCCCAGCTTCACCTGGAGCCCGGAGACCTGGAACACGCCCTTGCGCGCGCCATAGGCCGCGTGGAGCAGCCGCCGGAGCTCCTCCCCGGTCAGCGTGAGCGTGGAAACCGTGTTGTCGAAGGGGATCACCTCGTAGAGGTCGCCGTAGGTGAGCTCGCCGGCGGGAAGATCCGCGCGCAGCCCACCGCTGTTGAGGAGGACGACGTCCGCCTTCTCCATGGTGCGCAGGGAGTCCGCCAGGAAATCCCCGAGCGCGCTCTCCGCTTCGTAGTTGCGCCACAGCGCCCGGGGGACGGTGAGCCCGAGCTTGCGCCTCTGCGCCGCCTCCACCCGCGCCAGCGCCGGCGAGAGCTTCTTCTGGAGTGCCGCGTCCACCACCACCGGCTGCCCACGGTAGCTCGCCGGCACCAGCTCCACCTTCGGGAGCTGCTTGAGCACACTCAGCTCGCAGGTGCCGGCGGTCTTGTCGACCCGAGGGCACACGGCGACATTCCGACTGAGGACCGTCTGGTCGGGCAGCACGCGCCGCGTCTCCGGGTCGACGAAGAGCTCCACCACCGCCAACGCCCGCCCGAGCGCGCGCGTCTCCACCACCGGCGTCCCGTTGACGAAGTGCGCGAGCTCCTGGTGCGTGTGGCCGGCGATCATGGCGTCGACCGTTCCCGGAGGGAGCTGGAGGAGCAGCTCGAAGATCTCCCCGGACTGCGTGTCGCAGGTGGAGAGGTCCTTCGGATCCTCGCAGGAGCCGCACTTTCCGCCGGCGTGCGCAACGCCGATGACGAGCTCCGCGCCGCGATCCCGCAGCCGCTTCGCCGCCGCAGCGGCTTCCGGGACGAGGCTGCCGAAGCGCAACGAGCTCACGTTCACAGGGTTGGTGGTGTGCGGCGTCGTCGGCGTGACCAGACCGAGGATGCCGATCCGCACGCCCTTGATCTCGACCATCAGCGAGCCGTCATCAGGGAGCCAGCCGGGGCGCTCTCCCGAGCTCGCCTCGTAGATGTTCACCGCGAGCAAGGGGAACTTCGCCTGTGCCAGCCGCGCCTTCAGCGCGCCGAACGCGTCGACGTCTGGCCCCGAGGCCACCGACACCGGCCCCAGCGGGCCGTAGTCGAACTCGTGGTTGCCGATGGCCGCGGCGGTGTAGCCGAGGTGGTTGTACGCATCGATGACCACCTCACCCTCGGTCAGGTTCGAGGCGAGCGTGCCCTGGAACAGGTCGCCGCCATCGAGGAGCAGCACGCCTCCCGGGTTCTGGGCACGGAGGATCGAGATGTAGCCGGACAGCGTGGCCAGTCCGCCCTCCTCCAGAACCGTGCCGTCGTCGTGCTCGAGCGTGTGCGGGTGCACCCAGCCGTGCAGGTCGTTGGTGGCCGCGAGGGTGATCCGGATCGGCTCCAGCGGGCCTGAGGCGGACTGCGACGCCGATGGGACCGACGCGGACGGCGCACTCTGCACCGGCGTCCGGCAGGCGGAAGCCGCCGCGGCGAAGGCGAGGATCACGGGGAGGAGGAGGGGCCGGCGTCGGGTCATGAGGATTCCGGCGCGGATCGAACGCGCATCCCGGCCCGGAATCAACCGCTGAATGCTCGGCCACCGGGCTGCCCACCGTCAGCAGTCCGTGCGGGCAGGAAGGCCACATTGTGGACGGGGTTGTGGGCCGGTGGTTAGGGTGGCCCCCGACTTCCCGAATGAGCACAACCTCCACCCCATCCGCAGCGCCGATGACCGGCGAGCTCCCGGTGCTGGTCGTCGGGCTCGAGCGCACCCTGGTCCGCACCGACGTGGTGCTCGAGATGGCGTTCGCCGAGGTGCGCCGCGCGCCGGTGGCACTCGCCCGGATGGTCGGGTGGGCGCTGGGCGGTCGGATGAAGCTGGGCCATCGCCTCGCGGCCCACTTCGATCCCTCGGCGCTTCCCTACAACGAGGACATCGTGGACCGGCTGCGGGTCGAACGCGCGCAGGGAAGGCGCGTGGTGCTCGCGTCGGAGACCGAAGGAACCCTGGCGGACGCCGTCGCCGCGCACCTGGGCGTGTTCGATGCCGTGATCGCGCCGCGCGCGGCGCACCCGGAAGCTCAAGAGTCGCTTTCCGCGCGCCTGGAGCGGGAATACCCCCGGCACGAACGGCTCGAGCCCCCCGCCGACTCCAGCACCTCCATCGCCCGCGCGGCGGTGAAGGCTCTGCGTCCGCACCAGTGGACGAAGAACCTCCTGGTCCTGGTGCCCGCCGTCCTCGCGCATGCGCTGGGTCGCGGCGAGGTGCTCGGTCGCGGCCTCCTCGCGTTCACGGCGTTCAGCCTGTGCG
>JBAWAM010000881.1:0-9562 GCA_049589315.1 Myxococcaceae bacterium | reverse complement strand
GTCCCGGTGGTGCTCACCGGAAGGGGCGCAAGCTGAGCCCTCGTCAGAGAGTTCGGATGGGCGAGATCTGGATCGACCAGCTCTCGTTCCTGGAAGCGCTCGAGGAGATCTCCGATCTCGTCGAGCGCGGGCAGGGTGGTTTCGTCGTCACGCCCAACGTCGACCATGTCGTCCTCGCCGAGGAGGACGAGCGGTTTCGCCAGGCCTACTCCGAGGCAGCCTTGAGCCTCGCGGATGGGATCCCTGTCGTGTGGGCGTCACACGTGCTGGGCCAGGTCCTCCCTGAGAAGATCTCCGGCTCGGACATCGGGCCGCAGCTGCTCCGGCGCGCAGGAGAGCGGGGCTGGCGGGTGTTCTTTGTCGGAGCGGGACCGGGTGTGGCGGAGAAGGCCGCGCAGGTCGCGCGCGCTCGCTGGAACGTCAACGTCGTCGGTACGATCGCGCCCATGCTCTCGGACGACGTAGAGATCGAACCCGCGTTGGTCGCGCAGCTTCGCAGCGCCCGCCCGGATCTCCTCCTGGTGGCGTTCGGCGCGCCGAAGCAGGAGATCTTCTGTCACCGGATCGCGAAGGAGCTGCGACCGGCCGTGCTGCTCGGGGTCGGGGCGACCCTGGACTTCATTGCAGGAACCCAGAAGAGAGCGCCGCCGTGGATGTCCCGGAACGGGCTCGAATGGCTCTACCGGCTGAGCCGCGAGCCCAGCCGCCTGTGGAAGCGCTACCTGGTCCGGGATCCCCGGTTCCTTCTGTCCGTGGCGCACACCCTGCGGCTCCCGCGCTCGGAGCGGGTCCTCACGCGCCCACCAGTGAGCGCACCTGCTTCAGGAATTCGGCACGGGTGAACGGCTTGGTGATGTAGCCGTTCGCCCCCAGCTCCGCCGCATAGGCGCGATCGGCCGGCAACGTCCGGGCGCTCACGACAAGGATCGGCAGTTCCTCCGCGCCGGGGAGCGCGCGGATCCGCCGGCACAGCTCGAACCCGGAGACCTCGGGGAGCATCAGATCGAGGCACACGAGGCGGAACGCGTTCCCCGCCTGGAGCTGATTCATCGCCGACCGGGCGTCAGCCACCACCACCACGTCGACGTCGGGGAGCGTCCGGAGGAAGTTCTCCACCAGCTTCTGGATCAGCGGATCGTCCTCGACCACCAGGACCCGTTTCATCTCCGTGGCTGCGTTCATTCCACCACCACCACGTCCCCGGCCTGGAGCCGGAACTGGACGGCATTGCCCTGGGCCTGCGTGAGCGCCTCGTACCGGAAGCGGATCCGCTGGACCCCGCCGCCCGGAGCGCGGCGAAGCACAAAGACGCCGTCGCGCTGAGCGTAGTCGGTGAGGCCGCCGGCCTGCGCGATGACGTTCAGCACGCCACTGCCCCAGGGGACCGGAAACGTGCCCGCCCGCGTCACCTCACCCACGATCGCAATCTGCAGCGGCTCACGCTCCTCGAGGGAGACCGTCACCACCGGGTTGTTGACGTAGTCCTTCAGACGGGTCTGGAGCTGGCCGGCGAGACGTGTCGGCGTGAAGCCCGCCGCCACCACGTCGTTCAGGAAGGGCATGGAGATCTGCCCGTCGCGTCGGACCCTGGTGCGCGCCGACATGGCGTCCTGACCGAAGACCCGGACGTTGATGACATCCCCGGGCCGGATGTTCGACTCCGAGGCGAGCTCATCGCCCGCGGGCGCGGTGGTGCGCAGGTCGTCGACCCAGACGAAGGGAGCGGCGTGCTGGCAGCCCACAAGCCCGAGGAGGGCGGCGGTCAGCGATGGGAGAAAAACCCGAGCGAGGTGCGTGTGCATCGAGGCGAACAAGAATCCCCCAGGAAAAATCGGATCTCATCATAGCCGCCCGAGGGGGAATCGAGGAAGCGTGCCATGGTAACCTTTTGACCGTATCCAATGACCGCCTCCGCCTTCGCCCTCATTGCCGGCATCGCCCTGTCCTCGGCCCCCAGGGTCGAACACGAGGTCTCTGCGCGAAGCGAAGGACGCCTCCGGCTCATGTCGGGCGAGGGGGATGCCCAGGACACGGAGCTTGCGCTCCAGCCGCGCGCCGAGGTGCTGCTCGACTGGGAGACCGCGACCGCGCAGGTGAGCTACGCGCCCCAGCTCAACGTCCGGGAGCTGCTCGGGCCGAGGAATGTGGAGCTCCTCCACCTCGGCGAGCTCGGGTTCACCTTCAGCCCGAACCGGACCACCACGGTTCGCCTGAGCGAGGAGCTCGGGTACGGCGAGTACCGGTTCAATGTCCTCGGAGGAAGTCTCGGGTCAGGCTCCGGTGCACCCGTCGACGGACCGCAGCTCCCGACGGGCGGCGCGGGCCAGGCCCCCGGCGCCGGAGGCCTCCCACCGCGCGACGTCATCAACTTCGTGCGTTCGAACACGCGGCTGAACGCGGACTTCCAGCTCTCGCGTCGGCTCACGCTGACCACGTCTGCGGGCTGGGAGATCAGCGGCGGCGCCGACGCTCCCTCCCGGGAGCAGATGCCCCTGCAGCGCGGGCCCTTCACGGAAGTCGGGCTCTCGCTCCAGCGCTCCCGCTTCGACGTGCTGTCGTCGGCGATCTCGTATCTGGACCGATCGGTCGTGGGAGGTTCGCGGGTCTCGCTCGGAGGTCTGCGGGTCGCGTACCAGCGGGACCTCGACCGTTCCACCGACCTCATGCTCTCTGCTGGCGCGGGCGTCGGGCGAGAGCGCCAGGACGGAGGGGCGTGGACGCCGTGGAGCCTCTATCCCGAGGCGCGGGTGGGCCTCTCCCGCCAATTCCGGTTCGGTGATCAGCGCCTCGCCGCCAACGTCACCGGTCAGTTCACGCCGTCCATCAACCCGTTCACCGCGGCGCTCGAGAAGAGGGTCGAAGCGCGCGCCGGGCTCGACTGGTCGCGCGGGGATCTGCTCCGCAGCGGCCTGCACGCCACCGCTTCGACGCCGGTGCTGGGCGGAGCGGAGGACCGGCAGCAGCTCGCGTTGCTCGGCGCCAACGCGGGCGTGAGATTGACCGACTGGAGCGAGCTCGAGGCGTCGCTCGGATGGTCCTGGGAGCGCGACGCCCGGGAGGGGCCGCCGCGCCGCCAATGGCTGGCGGGCATCGCCTTCGTGGCAACGACCGGCTCGTCCAGGTCTTCCGCCCGGCGATGAATCTCGAGCCGCGACTGCCGCCGCTCGTGACTTGATCTCCCCCGCCTCCTGCTACACCGTCGAGAGGAATGCCTCACTTCGAGACGGAGCTTCAGCTCCTGGTGGACGTCCTACCGGAGCGGCTCCAGGCGACCATGTCCTCCGTCAACGGAGAAGAGCTGCTCGAGATCGTCCTGGATCTCGGGCGCCCGCCGGAGGCACGACTGGCCGAACGCACGCAGGTCCTCGACGACGAACCAGTGGGGATTTCGGAGCTCGAGCACGTCCTGTCCCGGGTGGGGCCGCTCGGAAACGACAACCGCGCGGGCATCGAACGCACGCTGCACCGCGTCTCCGCCATCCGCAACCGCGCCGGGCGCGTGGTGGGCCTGACGCTGCGCGTCGGGCGCGCGGTGTTCGGGACCATCGACATGCTGCGGGATCTCGTGGAGAGCGGGCGGAGCATCCTCCTGCTCGGCCGGCCGGGGGTGGGGAAGACCACCAAGCTCCGCGAGATCGCGCGCGTACTCGCCGAAGACGTCGCCAGACGGGTGATGGTGGTCGACACCTCCAACGAGATCGGCGGAGACGGCGACATCCCGCACCCGGGCATTGGCCACGCGCGGCGCATGCAGGTCGCCCGCCCGGAGCTTCAGCATGCGGTGATGATCGAGGCGGTGGAGAACCACATGCCGGAGGTGATCATCGTCGACGAGATCGGCACGGAGGCAGAGGCCCTGGCGGCGCGCACCATCGCCGAACGTGGCGTGCAGCTCGTCGCCACCGCGCACGGAAACACGCTGGAGAACCTCGTCCTCAATCCCACCCTCTCGGACCTCGTCGGCGGGGTCCACGTGGTCACGCTCAGCGACGAGGAGGCGCGCCGGCGCGGGACCCTGAAGACGGTGAGTGAACGTCGCGCGCCGCCGACCTTCGACGTGGTGGTCGAGATGCCTCGCCGCGACGAGGTGCTGATCCACCCCGACACCGGCGAGGCCGTCGACGCGCTCCTCGCAGGCCGTCCTCTCGGCGGTGAACGCCGCGCCATGGGGGACGACGGGCGGATCGAGGTCTCCGAGACGAAGCGTCCGCCGCTGCCGACCTCTCCGGTTCCTGAAGCGAAGCCCGAGCGTCGCCGGGGACCGCTCCGCGTGCACGCCTATGGTGTCGGCCGCGAGCTGCTCGAGAAGGTGCTGCGGGACATCGACGCCGACGCGCGGGTGGTGAACAAGCCGGAGAACGCGGACGTGCTGCTGGCGCTGCGAACCCGCGCAGGCGAGCCGAGGTTCCGGCGCGCGGCGGAGGCGAGCGGCGCGACCATCCACATCCTCAAACGGGCCAGCGGCTCGGAGCTCCGTCGGGTGCTGCGCAACGCCTTCCTCGTCGCCGCGCGGGGACTGGGAGACGAAGAGGTCGAGGTCGCGATGCGCGAAGCGGAGCGCGGCGTCGCGCAGGCGGTGCAGGACAACACGCCGGTGGAGCTGCCGCCGCGCCCACCGCGGATCCGGCGGCTACAGCACCGGCTCGTCGCCCACCACCACCTCGAGGCGGTGAGCTCGGGGACGGGCGGGGAGCGCCACCTCGTCATCCACCCGCCCGCAGGCCCTGGAGACGAGCCGGAGCTTCCGCCCCGACCGACCTAGCATCCTCCTTCGCCCCGGTCGAAGCGACCGCTTCGAGGCCCTCGCGATCGAGGATGGTGAGCAACGGCCCGCGCGACACGAGCCCCTTCTCGACGAGCCTGGTCAGCGCTCGGGAGAAGGTCTCCGGCCGCATCCCGAGCGAGCGCGCGATGACCTGCTTGCGCAGCCGGGCCTTTGGCGCCTCACCCGGAGGAGACCAGGACAGGAGGAATCGCGCCACCCGGCCGACGGTGTCGCCCAGGCGCGCTTCGGACTCCTCCTCGCGCTGGACGAGCTCCTCGACGAGAAGCGAGAGCAGGGCGCGGGCGGGCGAGTCCGGCGGGCCGGCCCAGTTCGCGGCCTCGGCCACCGGGAGGGCGCACACCCGCGAAGGCGTGAGGGTTCGAACCTCGACCGGAGAGGACTTCCCCTGGAAGGCCTCCCAGCAGAGCATCGACCTCGGGCCGCGGATCCCCAGGGACCTCTCGGACCCGTCTGCGCCCAGACCACTCAGCGCAACGGTTCCTTCGCGGACGAAGTAGACGTTTCGGGCGACCTCTCCCTGTGGAGAGACGACCGCGCCCGCCGTGAACCTGCGGGGGGTGAACGGACAGGGCCCGGCACGGGTCGTTCCCAGCGGGCACTCGGAGCAGGACTCGACGGAGCGGTGGAGCATGACACCCCCGACTGCATCGGCTGTGCCGCAGGTCGTGCGCTGACAGCCGTCAACCGGGTAGGCGCAGATCGTGCGCTCCTGGACCTGAGGATCCCCTGGATACGAAAGAACTGCGGATCTCGGGATCGGGCGACGGGCCGAGCTTCACGTCACCCCACCGGAGGACGGCCGCGGACCGGCTGGAGACGCTGCCCACCGCGTACAGCAGCACGGTGTCGCCGCGGTGGAGTCGCCCCGCGGAGGCAGCGGCGTGGAGGTTCGTGGGCACCATCACCGGACCGGTGTTCGCGTAGCAGGCGTGGGTGTCGATCGTCTTGCGAAGGTCGTAGCCCAGCACGCTCGCGCAGAACTTCGAGTACCAGGCCATCGGCGTGGTGGTGATGAAGAAGTCGACGTCGTTCACGCTGGAGATGCTGGCCTTCGCCATGGCCCCCTCCGCGCACTCCACCAGGTACGGCGCGGCCGTCTCCCGCAACGCCTTCCCGCCCGACTGGGAGGCCCGCATGCGGTGGTTCACCCTCCCGCTGGGGTCCGGCTCGAGGTGGTACTCCATCGCGCCGCAGGTCTCGGCGGTGTGCAGCCCGTGCACGGAGAGCACCCCCTCGCCTTCGGGCACCTCGCCCACCACGAACGCCGCCGCGCCGTCCCCCACCGACCAGATCATCGTGTCGGTCTCGTCGAGCACGCGCGAATAGCTGCACGAGACGACGACCAGCACGCGCTTCGCGAAGCCGGCCTTCACCTGGGCGCACGCGTTCTGCAGTCCGACCATCGCGCCGGCGCACGCGGACTCGAAGTTCCACGCATTCCCGCGCAGCTCCAGCCGCTTCGCCAGGAACGCCGCGTTCCCCACGCCGGGCTGATCCGGCAGGAAGCTCGACACCATCGTCAGGTCGATGTCTCCGGGCGACAGCCCCGCAGCGGTCAGCGCCTTCGTCGCCGCTTCGAATTCCAGATCGAGCGCGGTCTGGCCTTCGGCGAGGAAGCGCCGGGCCAGGGTCCCGCGGTACGGGTCGGACAGATAGGGTGACATCGCCACGGCGAACGGATCGTCGGCAGGCGCGCCGTTCGCGTTCCACACGCGAGCGAGCGCACGCTCCTTCGCCGAGCCAACCATCTCCGGGTGACGCTGCTCCCAGTAGGCATTCACCCGGATGACCGGAGGGAAGGCCACCGCCAGCGAGATCAGGCCTGCTCCGCCCAGGCTCTTCACTTGCTGCTTCCCTTCGCGCCCTGGAGAATCAGGTTCTGGATCCGCTTGAGCCAGGGGCCGGGCTCGGAGGGATCCACGCGCACGTCGACCACGAAGGGCCCGGGAGCGGCCATCGCCGCGCGCAGCGCCGGCTCGACGTCCTCTTCGCGCGTGACGACGCGGCCGTCCGCGCCCATGCCGCGCGCGATCATCGAGAAGTCCGACAGCGGAAGCACCGTCTCGGAGGGCTTGAAGCCCTGGGCGCGCATTCCAGCGTCGACCATTCCGTAGAGGCTGTCATTGAGCACGATCCAGACGGCCTGGGCGCCGTAGCGGACGGCCGTGCTCACCTCGCTGTTCATCAGCATCGAGCCGTCGCCCACCAGCGCGACCGCCTTGCCGTCTCGCGCCAGCGCCGTCCCGACCACGCCCGCGGTGACGTGGCCCATGGAGCCGTAGCCCACGCTCACCCGATACCGGTGCGGCTCGTCGAAGCGCAGCGTGTGGTTGCCCCAGGCGAAGGAGTTGCCCGACTCGGTGAGCACCACCGCGTCGCTGCCGTCGACGATCAACCGCTGCATGGCCTCGAGCACCAGCTTCGGCCGCACTGGTCCCGGGCGCGGCGTCAGGTGCGCCTCCACCGTCTTGCGCACCACCGGCCTGAGGTGGCCGCGAGGCTCGATCCGGCGCAGCAGCCCGCGCGTGAACTCCCGGATCTCCGAATGCACCGCGATGGTCCGTGCGGTCGGATACGCGCTCCCGAAGACGGAGGGGTCCACGTCCACGTGGATGAACGCCTTCGATGGGATGAACGACTTCTCCCAGAACGACGTGGGCTCGCCCATCCGCGTCCCCAGCACGAGCATGTACTCGGGGCGATGCTCCGCGAGGTACTGATCCACGTTCGCCGAGCCGCCCAGTCCGGTGACGCCGAGGAACTGGGGATGGGTCTCCGGGAAGATGCCCTTCGCCCGCGGCGAGGAGATGACCGGGCAGCCGAGGCGGTCGGCGAGCGCGCGGACCTCCTCGGAGGCGTTCCGGGCCCCGTAGCCGACCCAGAGCATCACGCTCGACCCGTCGAGGTCGTGGGCGATCTCGTCGAGCTCGGCGGGGCTGCAGGTCGGAGCGGTGGCGCGCACGACCGGGACCTTCACCGGCGCGCCCGCCTGCATCTGCATCGAGATGGGGATCACCACGTGGGCGATGAAGCCACCGGGTCGGGCGAAGCCGGCGGCGAGCCGGGCCGCGACGACCTCGAGCTCGGCCGGGTGCTCCAGCACGTGCGCGAAGTTGAAGACCTCGCCGGTCGAATACAGTCCCGCCGGCGAGGTGTACGAGCTCGTCTCCTGCGTCGCCCAGCGCCCGCGCTGCGCCGCGTTGGTCGCGCCGCTGATCAGCACCACCCGGGCACCTTCCCAGCGCGCGGCGTGCAGACCGGTCAGCGCATTGGTCACCCCGGGACCGGTCGTGGCGAACATCGCCACCGGCCGGTTCGACGCGAAGCTGGCCTCGGCGGCCGCGAACGCTGCGCCCCCCTCATGGCGGCAGTGCACCATCTGGATGGGGCCGCGATCCAGGCTCTCGCAAAGCGGACCGATGGCGCCGCCGGTCAGTCCGAACGCTTGTCGGACGCCGAGATCCCAGAGCAGGGCCGCGATGGCATCGGCGACCCGTGGCATCGACACAGGAGCGCGAATCGTTTCCGGCAACTCGGCCGGGAGGGGCAGGGGTGCAGACATGACGACTCCTTCAGTCAGGCAAGTTTCTGCCGCTGGTTCAGCAGCGGCGTGACGCGGTTGAGCAGCGCGACGATCTGGTCGAGCGTGAATGGCTTCTTCAGGTACGCCTGGGCGCCCATGTTGAGCGCGTCGCGAATGCGTCCATCCTCGCTCTCGGTGCTGACGACGATGACGAACGTGTCCTTGTGATGGCGCATCGCCCGGAGCTGCTCGAGGAACCTCAGCCCGTCGAGGACGGGCATGTTGATGTCGAGCAGGATCAGGGACACGTCCGGAGCGTTGTCGAGGCGGCGCAGGCCCTCGAGGCCGTTCTGCGCGTGCAGGACCTCCCAACCCCCGAGGCGGCGGAAGGCCACCCGATAGATCTGGTGGACGAACTCGGAGTCCTCCACCACGAGAACCTGGCGGGTATTCATGGTGCCTACGGTGCCGGGGGGGCGTTGAAGACCATGGGCGCGTGCATGGTCTGGTAGTGGATCAGCCCGAAGCGGATGACGAAGGTGTCCGAACCGTCCGGGATGGAGAAGTACGGCGTCTGGATGGTCCAGGTGGTGAGGACGATCTCGCCGTTGATGTCGACCGAGATCATCTCGGGGATCCCGCCACCCATCATCTGGTTGGTCTCGAGGAAGCCCTGGCGGACGGCGGGCCAGCCGCGGATGACCGTACCCGCCATCACCACCCGCGCATCCCACGCGTAGTCACACATGCCGCGCTCGAAGTCGCCCGCGGCCAGCGCCGCGAGGTGTTGCTCCCAGACCTGCTGCGGCGTGCGGCCGAGATTGGAGGTCGGGCACCCAGGCGCGAGGACCGGCAGCGGGATGGGCGCCGTAGGGAGCGTCTTGCCGGTGCTCTGGGCCTCCTCCGCGGATGCGACGGCGGGGAGGACGAGCAGGGCAGCGATGATCGAGGTGATGAATGAACGCAAGTTGCTTCTCCTGTCAGTGGCTGGGTGCTGCGTGAATCGCGGACCCGGTGACGAGCGCCGCGAGTGCTTGAGGAATCGAGTGCAAGGGGAGGACCGACGATGCGGCGCCGAGCTCTACGGCTGCGCGCGGCATCCCATACACCGCGCAAGTCGAGGAATGTTCGCAGATCGTGAATGCCCCGGCCGCCCGCATGGCGAGCAGGCCTTCGGCTCCGTCGCGGCCCATCCCTGTGAGGAGGATGCCCAGCGCGTGCGCGCCGACGATGCGCGCCGCGGAGTGGAACAG
>JBAWAM010000880.1:0-2790 GCA_049589315.1 Myxococcaceae bacterium | reverse complement strand
AGATGCGGCAGCGCTTCGACCCGGAGCTGCTGACGGTGTTCATGAAGGTGATGGCGATCCAACCGGTGAAGATCCTCTCGAAGCGCCAGCGGTCGATCACCGTGGGCGGCCTCTAGCGCGCCCGGTCAATGCAGTTCGGGCGCCTCCTCCAGGGTGGGCCGCAGCCGCTGCGGCATGTGCACCGCACCCTCCATCGTCCTCCACACAGCCCCACAACTGCAGGATTCCCGCTCAACCCGCCCGCTCTCAACGCCCGGTACAGTCCACCACCGCGCCGATCCCCGGCTATCCGCCTTATCGGCTTTCACAGGTCGAAGGCTCGCCGACACAGAGTGGAATCCAGGGGTCCAGGCACGAAGGGCAGACGTCAGTGCAGGAAGGGGAGCAGGTCCGCGTGGTGGCTGACCATCTTCCAGGAGCCTTCCTCCCGACGGAACACGTTGGTCACCCGGATGTCCACCCGCGCGCCACTGCCGATCTCACCGACTTCGCGATTCTGGACCACGGCGACTTCCGCGCCGGGAGCGGTGAGGAGGTGCACATCCCGTGGCTTGACCCGCCCGCCGAGCTTCAGCTCGGCTTGTTCCTTCCAATCGGCGAAGACTTCGCCCCACCCGACCCGGAACGTTCCGGAGGGGCTGAGATAGGTCACGTCCTCTGCGTGGGACCAGACCTCCGTCATCGGCCTGAGGTCGCCCGTCAAGAACACCTCCAGGGCCGCGTAGAAGCGGGCGACTGCACCTTCGATCGTATCGCTCCGCTGGGTTTCTGCCTGCTCGAGCATGTCGGACCCTCCTCTGACTTTTCGGGCTGATCACGTTCGAACTTGTGGACAAACCCGAACGCGTGCAATCGCCAGTCGCAATTGCAGCTGCGCGCGAAAGCGCAAAGACTTCAAGAGTTGAGCCTGTGTCGCTCGTGAACGGCACTGTTCACGAGTGCTGCGAAGTGCGCGGCGACACGCCGGTTTTCATGATGACACTGCTCGGGATTGTCCGGGGCGTGGCCATGGGTTCGGGGTCTTCGGGAACTGAGTTCAATCTGTGCGCACAACGACCCGGGAGTCGGCACACGCGACGCTGATCGGTGACCGGACGTCGTGGCAACCTCAAAGATTTCGCATGGTTGCGGCGGCCTAGGCGAAGGCGCGCACTCGCGGACGGCACAGCCCGAATCTGTAGGGAGAACGTCGGGGAACTCCTCGGCTCCCCCGGCAAGGGGAGACCGTTCTCGGTTGGTTTCACCTAGGAGCTTCCCCTTTCTCCGCTCAGACGAGCGGACCAGTTACACACTTATAGAGACACGACCCGAACTCCGTGGATTGGATGATGAAGGCTACCGTCAAGCCAGGCACGAACTTCGTCACCCGTCCATCACCCGCGTCTGGATCGAATCCCGGCGGCTCGTTGGAAGCTGTCACTTCGCCGGGTGCAATCAAGATTGAATGATTCCACATGCCATGAGGGTGCAGTGAATCCAGATCCACACGGTTATCGAGAGCTTGCCTCTATCTTGAGACGCGTCGAGGAGGACCTTCGCCGGGCATCAGAAGAGGCGCTCGCTGATGCGGTCGCCGAAGCTGCGAAGTTCGAGAACGGCTCTCCTTCGGAGTTCTTGGGGGAGGTCGATGGCGGCTTTCGACGAGTTGGTGGTGGGTAGAGCGCTGCTCCGAGGAAGGTCAGGCCGCTAAATCGAGGGGGAGTTCTGGCACGCCCGGAGCAGGGTCCGGGTCGGGACCTTGAGGGCGACGGCGATCTCCCTCCAGCTCCGGCCGGCGGCGCGCAGCTCGGCAACGGCTTGGAGATCCACATCCCGTCGGGGTTGGGGAGGTTGCCGTAGACGTTGTGGTAGCCGAGCCGCTCTCCCATGCGCTGGGCGAGCGTGGCCATCGGCACGCCGTCGACGGCGACCACCACGGCGCCGATCCCGACCGCAACGCCGGAGCGTGCACCGCGCGAACGACGACGCTCCTCCACCACGTCGAGATGAGAGAGGGGAGGAGGCGATCCTCCATCGGAAGAACAGGCCCTCCTAGCGAAGCGAAAACGGCGCGCGCGTGGGCGACATCTTCATGAGCAACATCCACACGGTGGAGCTGGCCGAAGGTAATCCCTTCGAGTACCTCGTGGCGCTGTTGCGACATCATGAGCTTGTCGCCGATGAGCCTCGCGAGTGGATGCCTGGGAACTACCGACAGGCCCTCGAGAAGCTCGGCTCAGTCCCGACCTGAGCGCTCGCGCTCGCTCACCGGAAGGACACGAAGCGTTCAGGCGCACTCGAGGGGGACGAAGGACAGTTCGGGCAGGCCAAGTGGGTGGGAAGGGGTTCGCCGCACGCAGTGACTGACCGCTCCCCCGCTCTCGCTGCCCTTCCTGTCCTTCGTGTCTGAGGTTGCTCATCCGCCGTCGCCTCCGGGGTCAGGGCGCGCGCCGGCCTGGACGCCCGTCGGCACGTTGCGACCTCCGTGGACGCACCCATGTTTTGAGAGGCTCCGTGTGGAGCCCTGAGAGCAGAGGAGCGCTGCCATGGACCTCACCGAAGCCACTCGCGAAGTCCCGGCGTCACGCGCCGTCCAAGTCCCCGTCGTCCCGCACCACAGGACTGCGGAAGTGGACGGGGTCGAGATCTTCTATCGGGAGGCCGGTCCTGAGGACGCCCCGGTGGTCGTGCTCCTCCACGGATTCCCGACCTCGTCGCATATGTTCCGAAACCTCATTCCGGCGCTCGCGGATCGTTACCACGTGATCGCGCCCGACTACCCGGGGTTTGGCCTGAGCGCCATGCCTGAAC
>JBAWAM010000879.1:0-11699 GCA_049589315.1 Myxococcaceae bacterium | reverse complement strand
CCGCCAACCGGTGGACACCTTGCTGCGCGCGTTGCCGCAGAAGCGCGGGCAGATCCTGACGCCCGGGGTGTGGTGGCCCCCCGTCGTCGACGGAGTGGAGTTGCCGCGCGTGCCTCTCGCCTCGCTGCGCAGCGGCGACTTCGCGCGGGTGCCCCTGCTGATTGGGTGGAACCGCGACGAGGGCGTGATTCACACCGTCAGCTTCGAGGAGAATTCCGACGATGAGGTTCGCAGTTTCACGCGAGACTCCTTCGGCCCAACCGCCGCGGCGCAGGTCGTCGAGCGCTACCGTCGCGCGACGCCGAAAGAGGCGCTCACCGACGTGGTGACCGACGCCGTCTTCGCCTGTGGAGCCCGGCGCGTGATGCGTGCGGTCTCGGGCCACGGCGTGCCGGTGTATGGCTACCAGTGGCTGCACGCGCTCGACGACGAGCGCGTGCCGCACCTCGGCGCCACGCACTCGGTCGAGCTCTTCTTCGTCTTTGGCAACACCAGCCTCGGCTACGGTCCCAGCCAGGCCGAGCAGCCGCTGGTCGACACAGTGATGGACGCGTGGGGGCGCTTCGCCCACGGACAGGCTCCGTGGCCCGCGTGGACGGCCGACACCGACGCGCTCTTCTCCCTCGATCTCCCGGCCCAGCCACCGGCCACGCGCGTGAAGCAGGCCGAGTGCGACTGGTGGGACTCGTTCGAAGGGGCGACGACCCCCTGAGGAGCCGGGATCAGTCTTCCAGGGGAGGGAGTCCCGGCAGCACCTTCTCGATCGTGATCGGGAACTCCCGCACGCGAACCCCCGTCGCGTTGAACACCGCGTTGGCGACGGCGGCGCCGGCCCCGCAGATGCCCAGCTCACCGACGCCCTTCGCGCCGAGCGGATTGGCCTTGTCGTCATTGCCTTCGAGGATGAGGGCATCCAGCTCGGGAATGTCGGCGTGCACGGGGACCAGGTAGCTGGCGAGGTCGCGGTTGACGAAGGCGCCCGAGCGCGGATCGAGGAAGGCCTCTTCGTGGAGGGCCGCGCTGACTCCCCAGATCATGCCGCCGATCAACTGGGATCGCGCGGTCTTCGGGTTGAAGATCGTCCCTGCGGAGAACACGCCCAGCATCCGCCGGAGTCGGATCTCACCCGTGTCGGCATCCACGCCGACTTCGGCGAAATGAGCTCCGTAGGTGTGGATCGAGTACTGCTTGTAGTTGGGATCATCTGCCATTCCGACGATCTCGCCCTCCGCATCGATTCCGCGCGGGTTGCTCCGGGCCACTATTTCGCTCACCGCCTCGGATGCCCCGCCGAGAGTCAGGCTGCCACCTGAGAATTCCGGGGACTTCGGATCATCTCCGTACAGTCGAGAGCGGGCATCCTTCGTCGCGAGGTCCACCAGTTTCTGGCGCAGGGCCTCGCATGCGCGGTGGGTCGCGACACAGGTATTCGCCGCGCCCCACGAACCTCCGGAGCCGCTGCTGACCGGATACTCGGAGCGCCCGAGCTCGACGCGAACGCGCTCGACCGGGACGCCGAGGCATTCGGCGGCGACTTGAGCCGCGACGGTGTAGGTCCCGGTGCCGATGTCGGTCATGTCCGACTGCACGACGACCCATCCGTCCGCACCGATCCGGACCCGGACCTTCGTCGGGCCCTGGAAGTGCATCCGGATGGCGGCCGCCATGCCGTAGCCGATCAAGGTCCGCCCAACGCGAAGGCTCGCGGGCTTCGAGGGGCGGCGGTCCCAGCCGAATCGCCGCGCACCTTCGCGCATGCACTCCACCAGGCGACGCTCGGCGAAGGGGACGCCCCGCTCCGGGTCGACGGTGGGCTCGTTGCGGACGCGCAGCTCGATGGGATCCATCCCGAGGGCATGGGCCAGCTCGTCCATCGCCGACTCGACCGCAAGCAGGCCCGGTGCTTCTCCCGGCGCGCGCACGTCCTCTCCCCGGAAGAGGTCCATGGGAGTGAGCCGATGGCGCGTCGCTCTATTCGGCGCCGCGTAGAGGCTTCGAGTGGTGATCGCCGTCTGCTCCACGTATTGGTCGCGGGGGCTGGTTGCCATGTTCACCTCGTGGGCGAGAGCGACCAGTCGCCCATCCCGGCCACAGCCCAGCCTCACGCGTTGGTCCGACAGAGGGCGCATTCCGACGAGGTGGAAGATCTGCTGACGGGTCAGCGCGATCTTGACCGGCTGCCCCAGCCAGCGCGCTGCCAGCGCCGCCAGGATCGTCTCTGCGTGGATCCCCAGTTTGGAGCCGAAGCCGCCTCCGATGTACGGGGCCACGATGTGGACCAACTTCGGATCCAACAGGAGCGTCTTGGCGAGCGCGAGCCGCGCGTCATCGACGATCTGGGTGCTGACGTACGCGGTCAGCTGATTGCCGTTCCACACTGCGAGGCAGGCGTTCGGCTCCATGGGTTGGGAGAACTCGAAGGGCGTGGTGTAGCGCTGGTCGATCTTCACCTCGGCGCCGCCGAACGCGCTGTCGAAGTCGCCCACCGAGGTATCTGTCGCCCACAACCCCCTGACCGTTGCCGGTTTGTACGCGTTCTTCTGCTGCGCAAGAAAATCGAACCGGCCCGGCCGTTCGTCGTATTGGACCTCGACCAGGCTCGCCGCTGCCCGGGCCTGCTCAAAGGTCTCGGCGACGACCAGCGCGACCGGCGCCCCGTAGTGGTGGATGTCCGGGCTGGTCAGGAACGGCAGCGCATTCGCGTACGGGGTCGGTGCGGACGAAACCGGCGGGGGCGTTCCCTGCTTCGGGGCGTTCAGGTGGGTCATCACCCCGCGCGCGCCCGGCGAGCTCTCCGCGCGTGAAGCGTCGATGCGGGCAATGCGGCCGTGCCCGATGGTCGCGCCCACGATGAACCCGTACAGCGGCTGCGCGAGCTCACGCTGCTCGAAGGCGTAGCGGGCCTGGCCGGTGACCTTCAGCGGGCCGTCCACCCGGTCGACGGGCTTTCCGATCATCCTCATCGAGCTCTCCTCAACCCCTGGCGGATGCCTGCTCGAGCGTGCGGCACATCGTTCGCCGCGCGAGCTCGATCTTGAAGTCGTTGTGCCCGCGGCCCATCGCCTTCGCCAGGGCAGCGTCGGCGGCCGCGCGGAAGTTCGCCATCGATGGAGGAGCCCCCATCAGCAGTGCTTCCGCTTCGACTGCCCGCCAGGGCTTGTGCGCGACGCCGCCCAGCGCCACCCGCACCGTCCGGATGGCTTCCCCGTCGGTGGCGACGATCGCTGCGACCGAAACGAGCGCGAACTCATAGGACGCCCTGTCGCGAACCTTCCGGTAGAGCTGACGACCTTCCGGAGGTGGGGGCAGGACCACCGCGGTGATCAGCTCGCCCTGTGCGAGGACGGTCTCGATGTGTGGAGTGTCGCCCGGCAGCAGATGGAAGTCGCCGATGGGGACCCGGCGGACCTGCTGATCGGGAGAGAGCAACTCGACCTCGGCCTGCAGCGCCACCAGGGCGACCGCCATGTCCGAAGGGTGGGTGGCGATGCAGGCGTCGCTCGCTCCCAGGATGGCGTGGATCCGGTTGAGTCCGCCCAGGGCCGCACAGCCTGCACCGGGGTCCCTTTTGTTGCAGGCCGAGGCCGTGTCGTAGAAGTACGCGCAGCGGGTGCGTTGCAGGAGATTGCCGCCGACCGAAGCCTTGTTGCGGAGCTGTCCGGACGCCCCCGAGAGCACCGCCTGGGAGAGCAGGGGATAGCGCGTGCGGACGGTGCGATCCACGGCCAGGTCGGAGTTCGACACCTGCGAGCCGATCCGCAGTCCTCCGTCCGGCAGTGATTCGATCTCGCGGAGCGGCAGGCGGCTGATGTCGACCAGATGTGTCGGCCGCTCGATCTCGAGCTTCATCAGGTCGAGCAGGTTGGTGCCCCCGGAGATGAACTTCGCGCCCTCCTCGCGCACGGCGCTGACCGCGGTCCGGGAATCCGTGACCCTCTCGTAGGTGAAGGGCTTCACTCGTGATCTCCTCGAACGGTGTCGCGGATGGCGGCGAGGATGTTGGGGTAGGCCGCGCATCGACAGATGTTGCCGCTCATGCGCTCCCGAAGCTCGGCGTCGGAGAACTCGACGCGCTCTGCCGAAACGTCCGCTGTGGCGTGACTGGGCCAACCTGCCGACACCTCCGCCAGCATCCCGATCGCGGAGCAGATCTGCCCGGGCGTGCAGTAGCCGCACTGGAAGCCGTCTCGCTCGATGAAGGCCGTCTGCAAGGGGTGAAGGGCGCCGGGAGAGCCGAGTCCTTCGATGGTGAGGACGTCGTCGCCTTCGTGCATCACCGCGAGGCTCAAACACGCATTGATGCGACGCCCGTTGACCAGCACCGTGCAGGCGCCGCACTGGCCATGGTCGCAGCCCTTTTTGGTTCCGGTCAGCTGGAGGTGCTCGCGCAGCGCGTCGAGCAACGACGTTCGCGGATCGAGCCGAAGTGTCCGCAAGGTCCCGTTTATCCCCAGCTTCACGACCATCTCGGGCGACCGCTCGGATCTGGGAGGCATCGGCGATAGCTGGATCCGGGTCAGGGGAGCGGCCATCGGCCGCGTGCGCAGGGCGGAAGGAATCAACATTCAATTGCCGATGTGCGCGCGGCGACCTACCTCCCGGGGGGAGCGGTCTGGCTCCGGAAGGGAGCGCCTCCGTGTTGTCCCCCAACGAGTTGAGCCGGATCGTCGAAGAGGCCGAGGGAGCGATGCGCGAGGGCGTACGCGCGGCGCTCGCAACGGTGGTGTTCGTGTCCGGTTCGGCATACCGCCGCCCGGGTGCGCGAATGCTGATCCGCGAGGACGGGCGCATCGTCGGTGGCGTCAGCGGCGGGTGCCTCGAGGCGGACGTCGTGCGTCGGGCCCGCTCGGCCATGGTGAGCGGAGAGGTCCAGGTCGCCACCTATGATTCGACGGAACTGGAGGACGGAGGCTTCGGAACCGGCCTGGGCTGCCGAGGGGTCGTCGAGATCCTCATCGAGCCCGTCTCCCTCGAGCGCACCGGATTCCACCTGGCCTGTCTACGGCGGGTGAACGACGCGCGAAGTCCCAGCGTCCTGGCCATCCGGTTCCGTGGTCCAGAGGAAGGACTGGGCGCGATCGCGCTCTTCGGCATGGACGGCCCGGCCCCGAACGTCGCAGCGGAGAGCATCCAGCGCGCGTTCGCGCAGCGCCGATGGCGATGTACGCAGGAACTCCTGCTCGACTATCTCCCTCCGGTGCAGCGGTTGCTCCTGGTGGGCGGAGGGCCGGACAGCGAGCCGCTGGTGAACTGCGCGCGACCTCTCGGATACCGCGTCATGGTGGTGGACGAACGCCCCGGGTACCTGAGCCGACGGCGGTTTCCCCCGGACACCCAGGTGAGCACGACCGCCGTCGAAGACCTGCCCGAGACCGCCGTGGACGCGCACACGTCGGTCGTCATTGCGACCCACAACCTCTCCTACGACGAGAGGGCTCTCAGGAAACTGCTTCCCAGCGCGGTCAGCTACGTCGGAGTCCTCGGTCCACGGCAGCGCACCGTGCGCATGCTCGAGCAGCTCCGCTCGGGAGAAGGGATGGGGCGGTGCGATGGGGCGCGCGTCTTTGCGCCGACGGGCCTGGACATCGGCGCCGACACGCCGGAGCAGATCGCGTTGTCCGTCCTCGCGGAGATCCAGGCGGTCATGGCCGGGCGCCCGGGAACGTCATTGAAGGACCGCACTTCGCCCATCCACCAGGAGAGCGAATGGGCTGACGGGAGCAGTGCGCCTTGAGGCGCGTGAGCCGCGTCGTTGCGATCCTGCTGGCGGCGGGTGAATCCGCTCGGCTCGGTCGACCCAAGCAACTGCTTCCGTTTCGCGGACAGACCCTGCTTCGACACGCCGCGCGGACCGCCCTCGACTCGGGATGTGACGAGGTCTTCGTCGTGCTGGGGGATTCGTCCGAGCGAATGCGCCCGGAGCTCGACGGCCTCGCCGTGCGGGTCGTCGACAACACCCGATGGGCGTCCGGAATGAGCAGCTCGATTCGGACCGGGCTAGAGGCGGCACTCCTGGATTCCCTCCCTCTGGAAGGCGCGCTGATCCTCCTCGCGGACCAGCCCCTGGTGACAGCGTCGCATCTCGCCCGGATGCTCGCGCTCTTCCGGAGCAGCGAAGCGTCGATCGTGGCGGCGCACTATGAGGGCCACCCCGGCCCGCCCATTCTCTTCAGTGCCGCATTGTTTCCCCAACTGCTCAGACTCGACGGTGGCAAGGGGGCACGCACGCTGGTCGCATCGAGGCGCGCGGAGACCCTGCTTTTCGAGCTCCCCGAGGCGTCCGTGGACATCGACGTGGAAGCCGACGTTCGGGTCCTATCGGAAGCGTGAAGATTGGCACGGAGCGCTTCATGGACGAGGTGCGCCGGGTCAGCCGCTCCTCATTCCACCGGCTTGAGGATGTCGTAGTCGAAGCGCTCGTACGGCGGCGTCACCTTCTGCAGGCGCTGGTCGTAACGCTCGAGTCCCCAGCCCTTCTGATTGGTTCGCATTCCCTGTTCGCCGACCCAACGGAACAGGCCCATGTACGCGGCATCGATCGCCTCGGCCGTGCCCTGCACCCGCGTGCGCACGCACCGCTGAGGCGGGATCTCTAGAGGGATCATTCCTTCGGGAACGCGCGAGTGCTCGGTCACTTCGGTGCAGACGAAGTAGGTGTAGACGCCGTGCGTTCCGTCGTTGAGGTGATCGCTCTCGGGGAACGCCCCATAGAACACGTCCGGGTCGACGCGGTTAGACATCTGGGACACGCACCGGACCAGGTCGGTCCACGCCAGCGGGACCCTGTGACTCAGCTCGCTGCGGCGTCCGACGACCTTGAGCCCGACCAGCTTCAGCTTCGGCAGCAACACGACCGATGCTTCCATCGATTCCTCCGGGTTGAAGTAAGGCCGCGAACCATGCACCTTCAACCAGCTTCAAGCTCAAGGGGATTCGAGCCTGCTGACCATCGCGCATTTCGCTGACCGCACCGGAATCTCCGCCAGCGCGCTCCGATTCTACGAACGGAAGGGACTGCTGGCGCCGTCCACCCGCCTGGAGAACGGCTATCGCGTGTACCACCCGTCCCAGGTTCCGGTGGCGCGGTTCATCAACAGCCTCCGCGAGACCGGTGTGCCGATTGCCGAGATCCGCTCCTTCCTGAAGCTCGACGCGGGAAAGCGGGAAGCGCTCCTCGCACGCTGGCAGGACGAGGTAGCGTCGCGCCTGCTCTCGATCCGGATCGCGAGCCAGTACCTGCACGGGCTGAAGCCCGACAAGCCGCAGATCCACCTCGAGCGCTGGGAGGAGCGGTCACAGCTGGTGTGGTCGCCGGTGAGCGGTCCTCCGGGGCCGCTCCCCTTCGCTGGACAGGTGGCGGCACGCAAGCGCGAGCTGGAACGACGACACGGGTTCAAAGTCATCACCAGCGGATACGCCCGGACGCTGGACTTCCGCGACGGACGGCTCGAGGGAGAGCTCGGGTTCCGCGTCAAGCCACGGCGGCCTATCCCCGCGGGGCTCCGAGTCGAGGAGATCCCGCCGACGCTCTTCGCCACGCTCGAGTGCACCTTGAACGACGACAAGGCGTCGCACCGGGTGTTCCGGTTCCTCGACCAGTTCGGCTTCCGCCCGTCGGGCCTGCACCTCGAGCGCAGTCTGCCCGGCATCTCGGACCGATATCTCCTGATGCTTTCAGTCGAGCCGATGGGCTGAGGACTCTGCGAGGCTGTCGCGGCAGCAGGGCGCACGCAGCTCGCGTCAGGAGAGTCTTCGCGCGGCTGTTCGATTTGGTGATCGGCGTCGCGGTGGTGGCCGCGCTGATCCAGGTGGTCTTGGCCCGTCGCCCTCCTCCGGTGTGCGGGTCGACCGCCGGTACTTGAAGTCGCCGGCCGTCCGCGATCGTGGTCACGTTCCGGGCGAAGGTCGCCTCCGCTACCAACCTCCACACGTCATTGCTGCCGATGCCCACCGTCACCAGGTGCGGCTTGCGCGTGGTGGCGCGGGGGAGTTGCCCCGCGATGCGACGCCACTGGCCGCACCGCTCTGCGCAAGGTTCAGGATCCCCACCATCACGCCGTGGAGCTCGCCCGTTCGAGGTAGCCGGCGCCCGTCCACGCCAGCGTGGCAACGACGATGGCCGCTGTGCCCGTTGCCAGGGTGGGGCCGGGCACCGGAGCGAACCTGGGCGAGTGATTGGCGGGAACTTCCGAGGAGACCTTCCCGCTCGCCTCGGCCTTGGCATAGAGCTCCGGGTCGATGCCCCCGATGCCCCAATAGACATACGGCACGCCCAGGGCATCGGGAATTCGGCTGAAATCCTCGCTGGCTGACTGGGGGCCGATCGTGAAGGTGTCTGCGCCGAAATAACGGCGAAAGGCTTCCTCCACGGTGACCGTTGCGGACGCGTCGTTCTGGGTCAGGGGGTAGTGGTCGTACAGTTCGAAGTCCGGGTCACGAGGTGAGCCGGAGGCCATGCACTCTGCCTTGACGATACGCTCGATCGCGGCAAGGACCCGGGAGCGTGATTCGTTGCTGACGGTACGCGAGTTCAAATCGAGCACGGCATGGTCGGAGATGATGTTGCTCTTCGTGCCGCTGCTGAGCATCCCGACCGTCACGACCGCGAACTCGCCTGGGGCGACTTCCCGGGCCACGACCGTCTGCAGGCGCACCACGATCATGGCGGCAAGGACCACCGGGTCGACGGACAGCTGGGGCATGGAGCCGTGGCTGCCACGGCCATGGACGGTGATGCGCAGGCTGTCTGCGCTGGTCAGGAACGGCCCCGAACGGACCCCCACACGCCCGGCGGGGAAGGCAAGGACGTGTTGGGCGAGAGCGACATCCGGCTTCGGAATCACGCCAGAAAGGCCGCCGTCGAGCATCTTTCGGGCGCCGTTGGCCAGCTCCTCGGCCGGCTGGAAGAGTGCGATGAACGTGCCGTGCCACGCCTGGGTCTCCGCAGCCAGCAGCCGGGCCGCTCCCAGCAGACACACCACGTGTGCATCATGGCCGCAGGAATGCGCAACGGGGACCCAGTTGCCCGCCTCGTCCACGGCGTGGTCGGTGCTGGCATACGGCAGTCCGGTTTCCTCCTCCATGGGAAGTGCGTCCATGTCCGCCCGCATCAGCACCACGGGACCGTCTCCGTTGCGGAGGATGCCCACGACGCCCGTCGTGCCAATCTTCGCATGCACCTCGAAGCCGGCCCCACGCAGCGCTTCGGCCGCCGCCGCAGCCGTCCTGATCTCGTGATGGCCCAGCTCCGGGTGCCGGTGGAGCTCACGGTAGAGGTCCAACTGCCAGTCCTGGATACCTGGTTGGCCGGCGAGGACACGGCCAGCTGCCGACTCCGAGAACCGACCGGTCTGGCCTGCGGCTGCCTTTTCACGGTCTTTCATGATTCGTTCCCCCTGGTTTTCCGCCCCGACGCCCACGCCCACGCCCACGCCCACTCCACCAGCCGGCCAGCCGCTGTGACTTGCGCAGCCGCACTTCTGTTGGAAGCGTCCAACCGAATCGGCGCGCCAGCAGCGAGAGAGTTGCTCCGCTGAGGATCGCGACCAGGGAGCCAATGGTCGGGAACCCGAGCTCGCTCAGGATGACCATCTCCAGGCTCGCGACGAAGGCGTTGGTTGCATAGAGCGTGTTGCCGCCGAAAATTGTCGGGACCTTTCGCAGGAACACATCGCGGAACATGCCGCCGCCGACAGCCGTAATGGTGCCCAGCATGACCGCCGGAAGCCACCTGAGACCTGCGTCCAGGGCCTTCTGTGCACCGGCCGCAGCCCAGCAACCCAGCGACAGCGCCTCCAGCAAGTCGAGCAGCAGGCGGAAGAGCGTGCGTTCGAACGGGATGAGGAATGCGATGACCGCACCGCAGATAGCCACGAGCAAATAGTACGGGTCCGTCAGGGCCACCGGAGTTCCGCGCTGGAGCAAGGTGTCCCGGACCATTCCTCCGCCGAGGCCGGAAAGGACGGCCAGCGTGATGAATCCCACGATGTCGAGGCGCGCGAGACGCGCCGCGAGTCCTCCGAGAATCGCATTGGCCAGCACACCGGCCAGATCGATGAAGCTGATGAACCCGCCCAGGGTGACGACCGTCGAGACCATCCGGTCCTCCCTCTAACGATGCAGGAATCCCGCAGAGCGACGGCAGCAGACCGACGCCCTCATGATCGTCCTACCGAGGTGCTGGCCGGTGCAACCCTGCTGGTCAGCAAGCCCTCACCCGCCCCGGCGCTCGCGACGCTGCGCCACCCTCGACGGCTTCAGCCTCCACGCCAATACCCCGGTCCACGAAGACGACCGTGCAGGCCTGGAGACTCTTTGCCACTTCTGTGAAGCGGCGCCCCGTCGTCAAGCACTGCGTTTCGTCGGATCCTCTGTTTTTGGCTTCGTTTTGAAACACGTCTCCACTGACCTCCGCGGACGCGACCACGTGTTGTTCGTGGTCGCGGAGGCGGAGGAGTCTGATGTTGGCATGCTGCTTCATGCCTCTCCCCTCGAGGTTCTTGCGTCCTTCTGTTCGCGCTCTTGGAGGCGAGACTTCGGCTCGCCGGCGCAGCGGGGGATTCGAAAGGTGGGGGCGCCATCTATCGATCGGCGAATCCGCGCTCACCCTCCTGTCTGAAAACCCTTTGGGAGAGACAGCCTCTTCTGGGCGACTCCGCGTCAGTTGATTGCTGTCGCCCTAGAACGGAATGAGCTCGGACCGGACTGCTCGCAGCCAGTCGGCTGGGAGCAGCTCGGGGCTCGATCGAAGCCCCGGAAATCCCGCCCAACGGAACGCCTCCCGCAGGTGGTTGACGAATGGCGTGGGATCGAACGGGTCAGCGATCCACACCCCCTCGAGCGGATCCGCAGGCAAGGCGATTCCATCCGGCCCTGCGCCCGAGATGTTGGACTTGGTCTGGTTGTCGGGTGAGAGCGGAAGCACGAACTGCTGCCCCTCGGCCTCCTCCCTTGCCTCGAGCCAGTCTTCGTAATCTCCCTCCACCGATTTGACCCACCCGGTGCTCAGACCATCCACGCACAGAGGATCGGTCTCCACTGGCCGGCCGTTTCCACGCCCAGCCCACCCGGTGAAGCCCCACGCGGGGTTCATTCCACGCAGATCGATGCCCCCGACCCCAGCCCAGAACGACCGCAGCGTGTATGGAACCGTGCCCATCCGCTCGATGCGTTCGAGCAGTGACGTGTTTCGACAGGTCGGCAGCAGGGGCGTTCCTTCGAACTCATATCCCTCACGCTCGAGCCGCTCGACGAGCCTGCGAGCATTCAGGGCGACGCGGTCGATGGTCGCGTCCACGACGGCCAGTGCATCCGCACTCAGCGAGGGATCTGCGCGCAGTTCGGCCCAGACCGCTCCACACTCCCCCGCCAGATAACGTTTCAGCCTGGTCACGAGCACCCACTTCGGAGGGACCTCTCGTCCACGACGAGTACCACCTTGAGATTACCGCCGAGGTCGCCGTCGCGAAAGGCACGTTGTCGACCAGCGTGCTCCGTTCTGCCTGTTGGAGATGATCGCGCGCCTCTGCCTGGAACCGGGTCGATCGTGCGGCGCCGACATGCGTCCGGCTCTGCACTCCGAAATAGGCGCCGACCGCACCGGCGCCGATTGCCACGGCCCGAGCACCAGGGAGAGGGTAGGCACCTGTCGACGTGTGATCTCGGGGGCGACGAACCCAACGCCTGCGGCACCCCTCCCC
>JBAWAM010000878.1:0-1776 GCA_049589315.1 Myxococcaceae bacterium | reverse complement strand
GCCACGCACCGGCCGGAGGCGCTGACGAAACCGAACGCCGTCGGGCCGGCGTCGGCGCTGAACCGGATGAGCTTCATGGCGTTTCCCTGGGGCGGCGAGCGGCGTACGCGACGATGGCGGCCGCCGTGGCGAGGGCGGCGGCCCACTTCAGGCAGGCGGCGGTCGCACCGAGGATCACCAGGTCGGGGCGTACCCCGTGGGAGAGCATCCACAGGTGCGTCGCGTTTTCGACGAGATCCAGGAGCCCCGCGACGAACGGGAGCACCAGGAGCCGGTCGGCGGCCGTGGACGCCCGGCCGCGGGTGAGCGCCAGGGCCAGCAGCGCGGCGAAGAACGGGGCGTACGCGAAGGGCAGCGCGTTGTCGGCCAGGTAGTGGGCCCAGTAGTGGCCGAGCAGGTTGTCAGACCGAAGCGACTCCAGCGTCTGCGCGAACTCCGCGGCCGAGAACGTGGTCTGCAGGCGTCCCTCGGTGAGCATCGAGATGGGGTACAGGAGCGCGGGAACCGCAGCCTGGACGGCGAGATAGACCACGCCGAGCAGGAGTGCGACGCGTGGTCGGCCCAGGAACTGACGCAGGGTGCAGGCCGGTGTCATCTTCGTTCGCCCGCCCAGCCCTGCCACAGCAGCGGCACCATCGTCTTCGCCACCTCGTCCTCGGAGAGCGGGGCCTCGGGGGCGAGCAGGTTTCGCTCGGTGAACAAGCCCATCAGGGCCCAGACCGACGCGCGGACCGCGAGGGACGTATCGGAGCCCGGCGGCAGCAGGCCTTCAAGCGTGGAGGCGAAGCCGGCGGAGAACTGCCGGATCCGCTCGACCGGGGCCGACACCTCGCTCAGGGCGGCCGAGCCGCTGCGTACGACGAGGCGGAGCGTCTCGGTACGCTCCACCAGCGCGCGCCAGAAGGTCCTGACCAGGGTATCCAGGCGGTCACGGTCGAGTCCCCGGAACGCGATCTCGGCCAGGGTGGACTCGTCCAGCTCGGGGAAGACGAGACCTCGCTCGAGCACTGCCTCCAGCAGCTCGCGCTTGCCGGCGAAGTGGACGTAGACGGTTCCCTTCGCCACCTGGGCGCGCTCGGCGATGCGATCGACGCTCGCTGCCTCGAATCCCTGCTCCGTCATCACGGCCAGTGCCGCGTCGAGGATGCGCGTACGGGTGGTGGATCCGGGCGCCAGCCCGCGTGCTTCAATCATGGCGCCAGCATGACTGACTGGTCAGTCATGCGTCAACAGGTGGCGAGCACGAGTCCAGCTTCACGCTGCTTCTAACGAGGGGCCGGTTCCCCTCTCAGGAACTGGGCCAGCTTCTCGTGCCCTCCCATCTATCGACTCAAGCTCTTCTGGAACCACCTCAACACCGAGTCCGGCCCCCAGTACGAACCGATCGGTCAGCGTTCCATCGTCACGCACGTCCGCGTTCCGCGTGCCCATCCCGGGCGGCCCGGGGACCTCCGCGTCTCGCATCGAAGGCGAGGTCGTGGTGACGACGTGAACCGCGACGGCGTGGTGGATGACCAGGGCGCCGACTACGCGCGGGCCGACGGGACCACCGACGGCAAGGCGGACCTGGTGGTACTGGCCGCCGGCCTGGTGCCCGACACCATCCCCCCGGCGCTCACCAGCCCGGAAGGGAGCCCGATCATGACCCCGGTCCCGGTTCCTGAGCTCACGCTGGCGATCCGCCCGATCGCGCTGGATTCGCGAGACCTGAAGGCGCCAATGCCGATGAAGAGCGTTCCACCGGGGCGCTACGCAATCATCGTGATCCAGTCGACC
>JBAWAM010000877.1:0-2408 GCA_049589315.1 Myxococcaceae bacterium | reverse complement strand
CTACCGGATCGGGCTCCCCGCGCAGCTCGAACGAGGCGCGGGACACACCTCCTGATCTGGGCGGCGCCGCGCGTGGATGCTATTCACCCGCGCGAATGCGCGTTCTCCATCTGCTGGCCAGCCCCGTGTGGAGCGGGCCGGTGGACATCATCGCCACGCTCGCCGAAGCGCAACGTGCCCTCGGACACGAGGTGTCCGTGGCGATCGACCGCAAGCGCGAGCACGTCACCTCCGAGGAGCCCGCCGCACCTCGCCTGAGGACGATGGGCCTGCTGGACGAGGGTGACCTCGAGCTCTCGGTGAAGTCCTCGCCCTCGGCCGTCCTGTTCGACGTGAGGATGCTGCGTCGGCGCGAGGTGGATGTCGTGCACGCCCACTTTTCGCACGACCACCTGCTCGCCCGCTTCGGGCGACCTCCCGCGGCCAGGCTGGTCCGCTCCATCCACGCGCCCAGGTCGATCCGGTGGAGCCTGCCGCATGCGGACGGGTTCACCGTTCCGACCGCACCCTTGCTGGAGCGCCTCGACAGGCGCGCGATGGTGTTGCCCCCGCTGGTGGGACCTTGGTTCCGCCCGGCAGAGGCCCCGCTGGCGTTGCGGCGCGAGCTCGGGCTCGAAGGAGAGCCCGTCATAGGAATGGTCTCCACCTTCCAGGCCTCCCGTAGGCACGCCCTGGCGATCGAGGCATTCGCGAAGCTGCGCACGCATCGCCCCAACGCGAGGCTCGTCCTCGTAGGGGACGGGGGGCTGCTCCCCGATATCCGCGATCTGGTCGAGCGCAAGGGGCTGAGCGAGAGCGTGACCTTCACCGGGTATCTCTCCGGCATGCAGTTCGTCCGGTTTCTCCAGTCCATGGACGAGGTCTGGGTGCTCGGCTCGGGGAACGATTGGAGTGGGCGGGCCGCCGCGCAGGCGCGCGCGTGTGGCGCCCGGGTGGTCACGGTCGATGAAGGAGGGCTCTCCGCCTGGGCGGACGTGGTGCTCGAAGCCCCCGACCCCGACGAGCTCGTGAACGCCGCGCTCATCTTCGCGCGCCGCGACGTGGCGATCCCCTCGGTGGAGGACGTTGCGGCGCAGGTGCTCGCGTTCTATGCCGCCTGTGGCGCGGGAGGGGGCAGGTGAGCGGGCTCGAGCGCATCTGGTATCCGCCCGAAGGGGAGACGCTCGCCGCCCGCCTGAAGCTGTCGCCGCTGGCCGCGCTGTCGCTCGGGTTCGGTGCAGCCGTGGCTCTCAGGAACGCCTCGTTCGATCTCGGCTGGCGAACACCCGTGCGCGTCGAAGGTGCCCGGGTGATCTCGGTCGGGAACCTCAACGTGGGCGGCGCGGGCAAGACGCCAGCAGTGATCCACCTCGTGCAACGGGCGCTGGCGAAGGGCATGGAAGTGGCGGTGCTGTCCCGCGGATACGGCCGGCGGTCGGCCGAGGAGCTCTCCTTCGATGCCACCTCTCCAGTCACCTCCGCCGAGGTCGGCGACGAACCGCTGCTCATCGCACGCCGATTGCCCGGCGTGCGGGTCTGGGTCGGCGCGGACCGCGTGAGCATTGCCCACAAGGCGCGCGCTGCGGGGGCGGCGCTCCTGGTCCTCGATGACGGATTCCAGCACCGGCGCCTCGCGCGCGATGCGGACGTGGTGGTCATCAACGAAGCGCTCGGCTTCGGCAACGGTGCGTTGCTCCCGCGGGGCCCCCTGCGCGAGCCGCCCTCGTCGTTGCGCCGCGCTTCGCTGCTCTGGCTTCGCGCCGGAGTCGGTCCTCAGCATCCGCTTCCGTTCGACGGTCCGATCGTGCGCGCGCGGCATGCCCCCTCCTCGATCCGCGCCGCAGATGGGAGCGAGCTTCCCCTGGAGAGCCTGAGGGGACGACGGGTGCTGGCGTTCTCCGCGCTCGCGGACCCGCGCGCGTTTCCCCGGACCGTCCAGGCGCTGGGCGCGGAGGTCGTCGAAGCCCGCCCATTCCCGGATCACCACGCGTTCAGCGCGACGGAGCTGGCCGAGCTGGTCCGGGACGCTCGCGCGCGAGGAGCGGAGCTGATCACGACCGAGAAGGACGCCATGCGGCTCCCCGAACAGATCGACGCGTGGGTGCTGAGGCTCGACGTCGAGATCCTCGAAGGCGCCGCGCACCTCGATGCTCTCCTCGCCCCACCGGGGCAAAACGGATAGAAAGCGCCGTCAGATGTCGCCGACCTCGTCGCTCGTTCCCCTCACGCGCTCGTTCCAACGCCGCCGGGTCCTCGTCGTGGGGGACCTCGTCGCGGACCACTACATCTACGGCCAGACCGACCGGGTGAGCCGAGAGGCCCCGGTGCTGATCGTGCGCTGGGAGAACTCCGAGGTGAAGCTCGGCGGGGGGGCGAACGCTGCGGCGAACGTCCGGAGCCTCGGCGGCCAGGTGACCACGGTGGGGGCC
>JBAWAM010000876.1:0-1815 GCA_049589315.1 Myxococcaceae bacterium | reverse complement strand
CGGCTTGGCCACCATCACCCCGCACGCCGCCGCCGCGTGGTTTCGCCATTGTGGCTATCGCCCCTCCGAGCAACTCTTCTGAGAACCGCTCTAAGCGGATTGCCAAAAATTGTGGGCCAAGCGGATGGTCGGGCGCTCGACGGTGTGGAAGCGCGCCGTGGTCTGTTGGAGGAGGGTGGTGGCCAGAGCGCGTAATGCCTCCCGATCGGCCCACGCGCGAGGACAGGCCAGCTTCTGCTTCAGGAACCGCCAGACGCGCTCCAGCAGATTCAGGGTAGGCGCATAGGCCGGCAACCAGAAGGGGAGCATCCGGCCCTCCTGGGCTGCCCACCAGGTGCGCATCGCCGCGGAGCGGTGATAGCTGACGTTGTCCAGCACCAGCACCAGATCGTCATCCGGCCAGGTCTGGCCGATCTGGGCGAGAAAGGCGGCGAAGCCACCCCCGTCCTTCGTGACCGCCGTCTGCCACAGCACCTGTCCCGAGGCATAGTCCAGAGCGCCATAGACGGCGATGCGCTGATCGGCCCCCGCGGCCGGCACCCTCATCGGCTGGCCCCGCCGCTGCCAGACCTTTGCCAGGTGGGGGTGGGTGTGCAGGTCGCATTCATCCACGTAAATAAGCCGGAATCCAGCCCCGGCAGACACCCCCTTTTTTGCAGTTCGGCCAGCACATGCTTGGCCGATGCCACGGCTTCAGCATCCTGGCGATGGCGCAGATCATGACGCGGGCGGCGATAGCGGTAGCCCAGCCGCTGCAAGCACCGCGACACGGTTGCCCGGCTGACCACCCAGCCGCGCTGCGCCAACAGATCGGTCAGATCCGCCACCGTCCAGGTCGTCACCGGATAGCCGTACGCCAGCGGGGACGTCACCAACGCTGTCTCCAGCACCGGCACCGCCGCGCCATCCAGCAGCGGGGGGCGACCCGTTCGCGGGCGATCGGCCAGCCCGCTCCGCCCTTCGCCCAGGAAGCGGCGCCGCCAGACCCGAATCCGCTTCGTGCAGCACCCCATCTCCTGGGCGGCCTCCTCCACCGTCCGGCCATGGGCCAGCATCAGCAGAACATCGGCCCGGTGACGCACGCGCGGGTCGGGATCCGTGCGTGTCAAGCGACGCAGCTCCTCAGCGTGTCCGGTCAGCGCAAGCATGGCGGGGTCCTCCTCAGAGAACCCGCAGCATTCCCCGCCCCAAGACTTTTGGCAATCCGCTTAGAGCATCAATCACAAGAATTGACCGGAGAGATGGTAGCCACAGTGGGCAAAGAAGCCGCGGGCATCAGCAGCGGTGACGGCGTCGAGGGCGGGGCCAGTGGCGGCGACGAGGCCGGCAAAGGTCCGCTCCGCCTTCCCGCGTAAGTGCTGCTTGAGCTTGCTGAAGGCCAACTCGATCGGGTTGAAGTCCGGCGAATAGCTGGGCAGGAAGCGCAGCTCGCAACCCGCCGCCTCGATCAAGCGTCGCGCCCGCGGACTCTTGTGGACGGCGAGGTTGTCAAGCATGACGATCTGTCCCGGTGCCAGCGTGGGCAGCAAACTCTGCTCCACAAAGGCCTCGAAGGCGTCCCGGTTGATGGCGCCATCGAGGATCATCGCGGCGCCCATGCCGGTGGTGGTGAGGCTGGCCAGCAGCGTCACGCTCTGCCACCGTCGCCGCGGCACAGTGCCGAGGGCCCGCTCCCCACGCGGCGCTCGTGCCCGCAGCCGCGTCAGGCTGGTGGGCGTCGCGGTCTCATCGAGAAAGACGAAGCGTTGCGGCGCGCTGGCAGTCAGGTCCTCCCGCCACTGCTGCCGCACCGTCTCGTCGCGCTCGGCGGCGATC
>JBAWAM010000875.1:0-26583 GCA_049589315.1 Myxococcaceae bacterium | reverse complement strand
CGGTGGAGGTGTCGCGCGCGATCGCCCAGGCGGCGGAGCGGCTCGGGGTCGACCTCATCGTGATGGCGTCCCACGGCCGGACCGGCGCGCTCCGGCTGGTGCTCGGTTCGGTGGCGCAGGCGGTGCTGACCCGCACCCACAAGCCCGTCACGGTGATCCGCCCGCCCGAGTGACCGTCCGGACCCAGGCGCTACGGACAGAGGTCCGCGCGCGGGTGGGCCGCGTTGCAGTCGGCAAGGAAGGCGAGCCCGGTGACGTTGTTGAGCTCGAGGATGTACGGGTCCGGCGACGCGGCTTCGGTGAGCGCGATCTCCACGTTCACCATCGGGTCCGGCGGCTGGCAGTCGAGGCCGCCGGTGCCGACGAAGGCCCGACCGGAGCCGGGGAGGAAGCACAGCCCGTCCAGCCCTGCGCCGATAGTGAGGTCGTCCGGGAGGACGATCTCCGGCCCGGTCTCACTGCACGGACAGCCGCTGCGACAGGTGTCCGACTGACAGGCCGCGCTCGGACAGCTGTTTCCCCAGTTGTCCTCGCAGGGCAGCCGTTCCCAACGCGCGATCTTGAGCAGCCTTCCGTCGCGGGTCACGTCCTCCACCACGAAGCGAACCGCCTCGTTGTGGCTGATCGCGGCCTGCCTCGCGCGGAGCGCCGAAGACCAGAGCTCCCGGATCGCCGCGGTGCTCTTCTTCTGGGCGATGAGCGTCTGGTACCCCGCCACCGACAGCGCGACCAGCACGCCGAGGACCGCCACCGCGGTCATCAGCTCGATCAGGGTCATGCCGCGTGGGTTCGTCCTCATGGCGTGAGCTCCGGCACCAGGCCTGCGTAGGTGAAGTTCCGCGCGTGGACCCGGAACGTCAGGGTCCGGCGCCGGTATCCGTCCTGCGGGAAGTCGTCCTCGTCGAGCGGAAGGAATCCGGGGGTGATCCGCTCGGGGTCGGCGCGCTGCGAGCGGATGATCAGCGTGACCTCGAGCTCCCGGACGCGCTGCTGGAGCGCGAGCCGGAGCTCCGCGTCGGTCGCCGGCGCGGGGGTCATTCCCAGCACTTCGCACGGACCGCCCACCACCGCGTCCGCGAGGACGCACTCATCGACCGCCGTGTTGCGACCCGCCGCGGGGTCGGGGAACCAGCGCCGCTCGCCGAGAGGATTGGTCAGATCGATCACCGCCTGGCGGACCTTGAGCCGCTCCACGTCCCGGCTGAGCGGGACCCAGTTGATCTCCGGCGGGTCGGGTGGGTCGTATTCGAGCACCGGGCTGCCACCCGCCCAATTCACGCGATACGACGCGCCGGCGGCGGCCATCGTGAGCCACCCGGTCTGGGTCCACGCGGGGTCGGCCGGATCCGCGCAGGCCCCGGAGGTGATGTTGTTCCCGGTTCGTCCGGGGGTCGCGCTGATCTGGTCCGACGCTACGCCGGTGATCTCGAGATGGCAGCCGAAGCCCACCGTCGGATTCACGAGGAACGCCTGCTGTCCGTCGAGCGCGACGTCGGGATCCGGCGCGGTGCAGAAGTCGTTCGGGCTGCCCTCGCGGATTCTGTAGACGGCGCCGCCGGCGCAGTCGTCCATCTGCGCCACCGTGTCGAGGTTGCCCCACCAGAGCTGGAGCGCATCCGACCTGAACACCGCGTCATACGGAGGCGGTGGAAGGGCAAAGGTGGAGGCATCGCCGGGAAAGAGCGCGTGTGCCGCGGAGAGATCCGGCTCGGTCAGCACCGTGATCGGGACCCGGAGGTCGCCGTCACCGAAGGTCACCGGGGAGTTCCCCATCCCCATGCCCGCGCTCAGCAGATCGTTCGCGAAGATCTCCTTCACCGCCCGCGCGGTGAGCTGGGCCATCATCGTCTGCTCCTCGAAGGCCGAGCGCTTCTGGAACTGGACGGCGACCGTCATCGCCCCCGCCAGGAGGATCATGGCGATCGCGGTGGAGACCATCAGCTCCAGCAATGTGAACCCGCGCTGCTTCAAGGCGCCATCCTCGTCTGAAGGACGTAGACGCGGCTCTGGTCGTCGCCGGGCTCCTTCCAGGTCACGGCGACGCGCACGTTGATCTGATTCCCGGTCAGCCCATTCGCGAGCACGCGATTGACCGCCGGCTCGCCGAGCTCTCCGTCCTCGAACGGGGGATCCACGTCGACCGCCACGGAATACTCGCGCGCGGGGGGATCTCCGGCACCAGGTATGGCGGTCAGGATGCCGCCATTCGCCCGCTGCCACACCGAATACGGAGCGGCGGCCGCGAGCGCCTGGATGTTCGCGCACGGCGGATCGAACTGACAGCCCAGGGCGCTGATCCGCTCGAGCTCGCGCTCGGCGATGAGCTGCGCCTGGGTCTGGGTCAGCGTCCGGCGATTCTGCTTCGAGGTGGAGTGCACCAGCATTGCCGCCCCGAGCAGGCCGAGGATGAGGACCACGCCCGTGGCCATCACCTCGATCACCGTAACGCCGCGCTGGGCGCATCTCCTATGGGTCCGCGTCATCGAATTCGTCCTAGCGGGGGAGGGATCCATCGGTCCGTTGCTGCCAGATCAGAATCTGGGTATTCCTGCCACCCGCGGTGCCGGTCTGGTTGTTCCAGTTGTTGTCTCCGACCATCCGCAGCTTTCCGTCCGCGGTCATCACGAACAGGTGACCATCGTGGACGATCGGCGCGTTGACGCCGTGCCCGCCGAGCGCGCTGCCATCGCCGGTGTTCGGGATGGGATTGCCCGAACCGTCCGGGATCTGATCCACCGTGTACAGCCTGCCGCTCTCGTCTTCGCTGAGGCTGCAGACGTCGGCAGAGGCACCGACCGCGGTGGTGACGAAGACGTCTTCTTCGGTGAGCATCACGCCGCCCCAGACGGCCTGGTTGTTGTCGAGATGCCGCACCCAGAGCGGTTCGACCGGCGTGCAGGTCGTCGACAGGGGATCGAGATCCTCATAGGCCATCAGGTGCCAGTGATGGTTGCTGCGAGCCACCGGGCTGCCCGCGGCGTCCGGGCCGTCTGTGGCGTCGTCGGGGTTGTCGCCCGTTCCGAAGAAGATGCGCACCTTGTTGCCGGTGAGGCCGCGCTCGACCTTCACGCTGAGGTTCGAGTGGATCTGCTGGAACTGCGTGTGCGACTCGCCGGCAATCGCCAGGTCGGCCGGCGCATCCGCGACGACGCACTTGCTGACGACGTTGCCCAGCCCCCGTGTGGTGGAGAGATCGGTCAGGTTGAGCCGGTAGACCTTTCCCGAGGTGGACGGCACATAGAGGGTCTCGTAGGTGCCGTCCTCGTTGACGTCCACCAGCGCGGGCTCGCCGCCGATTCCGAAGCCGGGGTCCAGCGTCACCACGCCCGCGAAGGTGCTGGTCTGGTACGCCTTAGGCGCGCCCTCCTTCATGTCCATCAGGTAGACCGTGCCGGCGCGGGTGCCGTTGGGCTGGTAGTCGGTGGCGAACGCGGCCATCCAGTGTCTCTCCGTGCCCCAGGCCATCCGCCCCACCGACGGGGCGTGACGGGAGCCGGCGTTGTCGGGCAGCACGGCCGCCGTCGAGAACGCGCTGGTGAGCGCTGCGTTGTCGAACGCGTACTCCCAGAGCGGATACGGGTACCAGCTCCTCGATGGATCGGTGATGTCGAGGCCGAAGACCACCGGGCTGTCCTTGCCCGTCGACGACAGGAGCACCGTCTTCGCGCCCTGCGTCTTCATCGTGGCCTCGTCGTCGTTGATCGTCCACGGGTCCTCGCCGGGGATCTCGAAGTCCACGTTCGCCACCGTGGCCGAAGCGTCCATCGTGGGCTGCGCGAGGTTTCCCGACCCGGGGAACGAGGCGTAGCTGTTCACGTACCGGTCCAGCAGCCCGCGTGGCAGGTAGGCGAAGCGCTCCTGGCCGTTGCCGTAGCGGCGCGCGGTGGGGTTGCCGCAGCTTCCGGAGGGCTCGAAATGGCCACGGAAGTCCTGTCCGGGAGTGCAGCTGTCGTCGGCCAGCGAGAGCTCTCCCGAGTTGAACGCGTGGAGCAACCCGCGCGTCGTGCCCACGAACGCCGTCACCGGACGGCCCTGCAGCGGCGACATGAAGTTCTGGGTGAAGTGGTCGCGCTCGCCGAGCGGAAGCTGGCGCGCCGCCGCATCCAGGAACGGGGGAATGGCCAGGTTCACCGTGGACAGCTTGACGCCACCGATGGGCCACTGCTGACGGACCGAAGCACCGGTCGGGCCGGCCGGCGCGGGATCGTGGCGGTCCTCCCAGCCGTACAGCCACTCACGGAAGAACGTCCGATCGCTCGCAGTGGCGACCGTCGCCGGCGCTCCGGGATGCGTGGCGGTCCGGCACTCGCCGTCGTTGTTCATGTCCCACGGATCGCGGGGCACGCCCGTCTGATCGCAGAGCGAATCCGGGAAGATGCGGCTCTCCGCGGCGTCGTCGGCGGCCTCGGCCGAGACCTCGATGCGTACGCCCGTCTCGTTCGTCGTGAACAGCCTGCGGGTGAGCGGATCTCCGCCAGCGTCGAGCGAGATCGCCAGCGCCCGGCCGGAGTCCCACCGCTGCACGACGTTCGTCGCGGAGGTGTTCTCCGGGTCGTAAAGGGTCTTCATGATCAGGTGGCCGCGGGAGCGGAAGTCCTTCGCCCCGTCGTAGGCCCGAAGCCCCGCAGGCGGCTGGGAGTTCGCCGTCGAGGGCCAGCCCTGACCCCACGCGCTCCCGGGCGTCGAGTAGCCGCCGTAGATGATCGCGTTCGCCAGGGTGCTCGGCGACGAGCGCGAGTACATCCCGGACCGCACCGCCTGGTAACCCACGTCGAGGTTGTCGATCGTCGGCAGACAGCGATCGTCGGGGCTGGTCAACACGACCGACCAGCAGAGCTGGGAGCCGGTGAACCCCAGCGCGAGCATGTCGAGCTCGACCTCGGTCGTCGGGTGGTTCGGGTCGTCGGGAACGGGGAAGGGCACGCGTGTCCAGGTCGGCCCGGGGACGAGGTCGTCGTCCCGGTTCTCGACCCAGTTCCCGGAGGCATCCTGGACGTTGCAGTCGACGGCGACGTAGTAGTCGATCGAAGGCTGCGGGCTTTGATTGCAGGCGCCTGCGACCGTCTCCGTCCAGCAGGGCGCCACAGCAGGGCTGCCACACATCCGGGTGTTGTCGTCCTCGCGCCGGAAGCGGACCTTCGTGATGGTGAAGTCCGCGGCGATCTCCGGAGAGATGTCCCCGGACACCACCCCAGACCGTGCGCCACCACCGTTGATCTTGTTGATGGTGAAGACGACGTCGTTGAAGTCGCGGTCGCCGCCACCGGGGAGGTCCTCGAAGCCCAGAATCCACCGGAAGGGATCGGACGACGGCGCGCCGACGATCACGTGGGGCATGTTCCCGGACGGGGACTGGTCCACCCACGAGGCCTCGTTCGGCATGACCAGGTTCCGGTAATCCGCGGTGTCGAGCCGGTTGAGGGTGCTGTTGTCCAGCCATCCGCACAGCCGCTGACCATTCCAGGTGCTGGTATCGCTGACGCTGCAGGAGTTGCTGGAGCTCGCAGGGTTGCTGCGATCGCAGCTGGCGTCGTACCCGCACCCGATGTTGCGGACAGCGGCCGGATTGCTCCCGAGCGAGTCCTGATCCATGTTCCAGGCCGCTCTGGAGAAGTAGACGTTGGTGCCGGTCCTGAGGTGGAGCGTGCACCTGCCCAGGTTGTTCTTCCGCAGGCAGGGATAGACCGTGCCGCCCGACGGATCGTGCGAGGCGTCGTACCAGACGATGATGAAGAACACGACCTCGCGACCGCCGGGGATCACCCCCAGCTCGACGGTGCGGTCGAAGCCGGTGATTCCGGGATCGCCATTCACCGCGCGGAGGTGCCCATCCGCGGTGTAGTTCGACACGTCATAGTCGGGGATGCCGTCGAAAGAGGAGGAGCTGTCGCCTACCGGGGCCATGTCCTTGGCGACCGAGTTGTCGCCGTCGTCCTCGGCATTGAGAAAGACGAGGTGGCCGAGGCCCCGGTTGCCGTTCTGGGCGTGCCTGGGCTCGAGGAGGTTGGGGACATACCGGTACAGGCCGTTGTCGGAGTACCCGCTTCCACCCGAGGAGCCGAATTCGCCGATCAGATCGACAGTGATGTTGTTCCCGGTCAGCCCCGGGCGTGCGTCCCGCAACGTCGAGCTGGGGGACCAGCCGTTGTCGCAGCTCCCGTTCACCGCGAGCTCGGGTTGCATGTAGGTGAAGCCGCCGGAGTTGAAGGTCCTGCTGGTTCCGCAGCGCCTCGTCGCTCCGATGTAGGGACGCGCCTGCGTCCCGCTCGGGGGCGCGAGGTTGTAGATGTCCTCGTGGAGGTCGTAGATGCCGTTCGAATTCGAGTCGACCAACGCGCCGCTGGCGTCGAGGTACCCGCGGTCGAACAGGTCCTGGACGTAGACGAACCCCAGCGCGTGCGAGGCGCCGGCCGATTCGTAGACGTAGCTGATGCTCACCTCCTGATCGAACGGGAAGAAGATGTGCTCCGGATCGATCCGGGTCCGGTTCGTGTCGAGCTGGATCTGATTGGACGGAGTGACCAGCACGCCGGAGGACCTCTGGAACATGCCGGTGCTGAAGGTCGGCTGGACGTCCTGGCTGAGGCTGTCCTCGCACAGCTTGTCGACGGGGGCGGGCGTCGCCTGCGCCAGCACAGCCATGGGGACCAGCACGAGAAGGGGCACCAGGTCGAAGCGCTTCATCACTGATTTCCTCCGAAGGTGCCGCGACGCGATTCGCGCGTGCCCTTCTGCTGCTTCGCCTTGTGCAGGGCCGCCTTCCGCTGGGCGACGGAGCGCTCGAGGTTCTGTTCGAGCAGGACGTTCCTCGGCGGGAGGGGAGGACGCGCCGCGGACTGCAGATAGGACATCAACCCGTCCAGCTCTCCACGCCGGACGAGCCGCGTGTCACAGCCTGTCTTCGGCTTCTGCTTGTGCGGTGCTTCGATCCAACTCCGGAGCTTCGGGTACGGCATCGCGCGGACGACCGCGCCGAGCTCGGGCGCCTTCCCCGTCCCGGGGGCCTTGCTCTTTGCGGCGGAGGGGGGCTTCGCCGTGTGGCACTGCGCGCACGCGCGCTGGAAGGTCGCCTGGCCCGGCTCGACGGCCCACGCGGCCGGGGAAACCAACAGAATCGACAGGAGCATCGTTCTCATGGAGGGACCTGCTCCTCAGATGTTCTGGCCAGGGCCGGTGGGGATCGTCGCTTCGGAGGAGTTGTTGAAGTTCATCGCGGGGCCACAGCCACGGCCGATGCAGCCCGGGTTGGCGATGGGCGCGTCGTTGGTGTTGGTGACGAGCGCCTGGACCACCGCACGGCTGGGGCGGCCACCGGGCACCTGGACTTCGCCCACCGAGACCAGCCACACCCGACGGTTCAGGTCCACGCTCTGATCATCGTCGTCGTTGTCGTCGCGCAGGAAGACGCGGTAGCGCACCGTCGCGTGGTCCGGGAACCCGATCACCGGATCGGCGTTGGCGTCGACCTTCTCGCTGTCTGCAACGGCGAATTCGCCGAGGGTGTACGGCTGCCACCCATCCGGGAAGACCTCGAACCAGGGATCCTCGGGGGTCTGCAGGCCCAGGCCCGGCTCGCCTGCGGCGACCGCCAGTGTGGAGATCACATTGTTGTAGGTCGCGCTGTCTCCGAGCAGCAGCCGTACCCGCTCGCGGGCCTCTGCCAGTCCGGCCTCGGCCGCGAAGAAGGCCTGTTTGCTGCGCCTGGAGTCGCCCTGTACTTCGGCCTCCCGGCCGACAATGTTGTAGCTCAGCGCGGCCGCCAGCATGACGACGGCGACCACGCCGAGCGCCAGCAGCATCGTCATGCCGCGCTCGGCCCTCCGCGTGCGCGCCAACCCTGTTCGAGTCATACGAAGCCCCCCTGGGACAGGGAGCGACGCAAGCTTCGGGCCGGGCAAGCAGGCAGGCGGATCGCTTTGATTCCGTGCGCTTACAGTGTCACACGTTTGTCCACTGTCCGATTTGGCTGCGAAATCGTTGCGAGGTTCGCACTATTTGCGGAGTTCGCTCGATACCGCGAAAAACACGAAGGGCCGGGAGACTGTCGCTTTCGCGAATCTCCCGACCCTTCAATCTGAGCGGCGGATGGGATTCGAACCCACGACCCCAAGCTTGGGAAGCTTGTGCTCTACCAACTGAGCTACCACCGCGTATTCACCTGTGCGGGCGGCAAACTAGGGGCCGCCCCTGTCGTTGTCAATCGTGAACCGTGAGCTGATATCGGTCCTGGAAGTTCGCGTCGGCGCGCTTCGAGCTGTCGCGGACTTCGAAGACGTAGCGCCCCGGTTCGGCGCTGTATTCGATGGACTCCGGCTGGTCCCCTTTGGCCTTGTCTGCGGTCTGGACGAGCGTCAGCGTCCCGTCGTCTTCCACGCGGTGCAGATAGAGCCCCAGGTCCACCTTGAGGATGCCGGTCAGCGTGGCCCGGAGCGGGGTCCGGACCATCCGGTCAGAGAGATCCACACTGTAGAAGTCAACGTCCCGTCTCGGGTGGATCGTTCCCCGCATCGGTCGACCCGGTTGCAGGGGCGTGGCCCGTGAGGCGGCGTCGTCGTTCGGCTCGCGCTCTTCGATGCCGGTATCCGGCACGGCCGACACGCTCAGCCGGTAGGGCTGCTCTGCGTTCTCCGAGTCCCGGACCCACTTCCCGTCGACCTTGCGCGAGGCGCTCTGGACCCGGACCCAGCACTCGCCGGGGCAGTACACGTTGTTGAGGATCTCCGGCTCCTTCACGTCGCCGTCGTTCGACTTGAGGGCGACCTCTTCCTTGCCGTCGTCCTTGCGGGTCAGCACAGCCAGCTCCAGGTCGACGCGGTCCACGCCGGAGGCCTCGAACCGCGCCAGCACCGGACGCTCCGAGCGAAGCACGAACACGTCGGCGTCACCCCGGGGCGCGAGGAACCCCTCGCGGAAGCCGTCCCGCGGGAGCTGCGTCGCCCGGGCGAGCTCGTCGTTGGGTTCGATCTCGGCGTTGGCGCCGGCCGGCTCCTCCGACACGGTCACGGTGTAGGGCGTCTCGGCGTCGTAGCCGCGGCGCGCCTCCTTGCCCGTACCGGTCCAGGCGCTCTTCACCACGAGGTAGACGACACGATCCTTCGCGCGGACGCCCACGTTCCGCAGAAGCAGCGCGGCGCCGACGTCGCTCCGGGCCTCGTACAGGGTGGCTTCGGCCTCGGTGAGGAGCTGGACCTGCACCCGCGCGTCGGCGACTGGCGTCACCTCCACCTTCAGCGTCGTCCCTGGCGGCTCAACCGCCTCGATGGGCGTGGGGGGCGGCTCCTGGATCGCCGTGGCGATCGCCGCGAGCGGACCACGGCCGGTGTCTGCGTCGGCCGCTTCGACCGTGCCCGCGTCGACCGCTGCTTCTTCCGCGGGCAGACCGGGATCGGTCGGGAGGACCAGGGCCGCGTGCGGGAGCTCGATCCGGTACCAATCCTCGTCACCTGCGTGGCCGAGAAAACCCCGGGCGGACGCTCCGAGCGGCAGCGGGGTGGCATCGACGGCGCGCTCGTTCGGCTCGAGCTCGGAGCCGGCGAGCACGTCGGCATAGCGCGCGGTCACGGTATAGGCGCCCCCAGTGCCCTTCTTCGCCGCGCTGACCTTCACCAGCACGCGGTCCTTCACCAGGAGATTCGGGAACCGCTCCGCGCCGCCTTCGCCCTCGCTGTTCACGCTGGCGAGCGGGTTGCGGTCCTGATCGTAGAAGGAGACGACGATGTCGGCGCCGCTGACCCCCGACACCTCGAGGTCGACCTGGCGCGGCGCGCTCGAGGTCAGGGCGTACCAGTCCTCATCCGGGCGGGCGGGCTCCGCGGAGAGCGCGGCGTTGACGATGCTGTCCCCGGACAGGGTCAGCGCCTGGTCGGGGCCTTCGTTCGGCTCCTGTTCGGCAAGCTCGGCGACCCCCGCATCGACCGGGGCGGTCGAGACTCTCGGGGCCTCCTTCTCCGTACAGGCGCAGAGCGCCACCAGCGCGAGCACGCTTCCCAGCAGCCGTTTCATCCGAATGCCTCCCACCCCCGCGTTCATCGCACAAGCCAGCCAACACCCGAAGCGGCGGTTTCATCCCGGACGGCTGGACCCGCCCGGATCTTGCCCGGGCTGGCCTGACGCGCCTCATTCCTGCATCATGCCTACATGCTTCGCCCCGGCTTTGCTTTCGTTCTCGCGGCACTACCGCTTGGTATCGCCTCCGCTGCCGCCCCCATCGGGTATGCGCAGGCGACCGGCTACTTCAAGAAGGACAGCCGGCCCACGCTCTACCAGCCCCTGAATCTGCTCGACGGTCGTGAGGCGACCGCCTGGTGCACCACCGGCCCGGACCCGCTGAACGACGTGCTCACCTTCGGCTTCAAAGGCCCGGTCCGGATAGACGAGATCCGCATCTACACGGGCAACGGCTTCGACGAGTCCACGTTCAAGGAGTTCTCCCGCGCGAAGAAGCTTGCCCTCAAGGGCCCTTCCGGCGCGCAGACGGTCGGGCTCGCGGATCAGCGCGGCCAGCAGGCGATCGCCCTCAGCCCGCCGCTCGAGGGGGAGCAGTTCACCGTCGAGGTCCTGGACCTGTTTCCGGCAGACGATCCGGAGCTGCCGGTCTGTATCACCGACGTCGTCTTCTACGCCGACGGAAAGCCGCTCAACGGCCCCTGGCTCACCCAGGAGCTCAAGTACGACCGCGCCCGGGCCAACCTGCTGGGGACGTGGTTCGCCGGCAGCGAGGGCGCACCGGACCGGTACCTGTCCTTCTACTTCGACGGGACGTACCGCTTCGTGCACCAGCCCTGGGATCCGATGGTGAAAGGCATGAGCTGGAACGGGGACTACGATTCCAGCGGCTCGCGTCTGACGCTGAAGCTGCCCGGCAAACGCAAGGTCACCGCCCGACTCCAGCGCGCCAACGCGGCATCGGACTCGGGCCACGAGTTGAACACGCTGATGCTGGACGGAGACGTTCCCGAGGACCTGAAGAAGACCTTCCGGGATCGCATGTAGCGGCGGGCCGACACCTTCGTCGCCGGCTCCGCCTCTGCCGAGACGTCACACCGCCGCGCTCTTCTTCTTCTCGCTGAAGCGCTTGAAGAACGCGACGATCTCCTTCTTCGCCGCGTTCGCGTCGGTGGCTTCCTTGAACTCCGACTCCAGGAACATCCCGCCACAGGATTCACACGTGTCGTAGCTGAGCACGTGGTGGCGGTCGCCGCCCTCCACCGCCACCAGGTCCACCAGGCACTCGCCACACTGGCCGGTGAGCGCGTCGGGGTTGAGCTTGCCGCCCAGGCTATCCAGCCCAGGAAGGCCGCTGTGGAGCAAGACCCGGTTCAGTTCGGCGACATCAATCCAAAGCCCGCCGCACTCGGCGCACTTTCGAAGTGTGAGGTCATCCCCTTCGAGCTCGGCCATCTCGACGTGGCAGGCGGGGCAATCCATGTACAGACGTACTCCTGGTTTCGGGGAGGCTTGCTCCCGGTTGGACCCAACGATGATAGGTCGGCGCAAATTTAAGGCGCAACGGGGGGATGCGACCTTGCATCGTTTGAGTGTGAATTTGAGTGTGAATTTGGTGCTTATCGAGCCTTGACGCGGCGAATGTTCGCGCCGAGCGCCCGGAGCTTGCGCTCCAGCCGTTCATAGCCGCGATCCAGGTGATACACGCGGCTCACCTCGGTTTTGCCCTCGGCCCGCAGGCCGGCGAGGATCAGCGAGGCGGACGCGCGCAGGTCGGTGGCCATCACCGGCGCGCCCGAGAGCCGCTCCACGCCCTTCACCACCGCGGTGTGGCCGGTGACGGTGATGTCAGCGCCCATGCGCTTGAGTTCGGCCACGTGCATGAAGCGGTTCTCGAAGATGTTCTCGGAGATGACCGAGGTGCCGCTGGCGACCGACATCATCACCATCAGCTGCGCCTGCATGTCGGTGGGGAAGCCGGGGTGCTCGCGCGTGATGATGTCGACAGAGTCGAGGACCTCCGGGCTCCTGCAGCGGATGCCGCCGTCCTCCACGGTGATCTCGCAGCCGGCCTCGCGCATCTTCTGGATCACCGCCTCCATGTGTTCGGGGACCGCGTGCTTCACCAGCACGTCGCCGCCGGTGACCGCCGCGGCCGCCAACAGGGTGCCCGCCTCGATCCGATCGGGGACGATGGCGTGGTCCACCGGCTGGAGCGTGTCCACGCCGTCGATGGTGATGACCGAGGTCCCGGCGCCGGAGATCTGCGCGCCCATCTTGTTGAGCACCTTCGCCAGCTCGTCGATCTCGGGCTCGCGGGCGCAGTTCTCGAGGACGGTGCGCCCCTTCGCCAGCACCGCTGCCATCAGGGCGTTCTCGGTGCCGGTGACGGTGATCATGTCGAAGGTGAAGGTCGCGCCCTTCAGCCGCTTCTTCGACCGGGCCTCGACGTAACCCTCTTCGAGCTCGATCTCCGCGCCGAGCGCTTGAAGCGCGCGAAGGTGCTGATCGATCGGCCGGGCACCGATCGCGCAGCCGCCGGGCATGGACACCCGTGCGCGCCCGTACTTCGCCACGAGCGGCCCGAGCACCAGCACGCTGGCCCGCATGGTCTTCACCAGGTCGTACGGGGCCTCGGGCGTCACCGGCTTGCCGCCCACGCTCACCTTGCAGACGTGCTTGTTGCGGCCCGTGAGCCGCTCGGCCTCGCAGCCCATCGTGCGGAGCACGTTGAGCATCGTCCTCACGTCCGCGAGATCCGGGACGTTGCGGAAGGTGTGCTCGCCGTCCGCCAACAACGATGACGCGAGGATGGGGAGGGCAGCGTTCTTGGCGCCGGAGGCGGCGACCTCGCCCTTCAGCCTGTTGCCGCCCTTCACGATGATCTTGTCCATGTTGTCTCAGCTGTGGTCAGGCGCCCGCGCCAGCACGAGTCGATCCAGCCGCGCCAGATCCTTCTCCACGCTGACGTCCACCCAGCCCGTCTCCTCGAGGAGACGCTTCACTGCGTCTCCCTGCTCTTCGCCGATCTCCATTGCAAGGCGCCCGCCACCCTTCACCCAACTCTGGCCCTCGCGGGCGATGCGCCGGATGAGGTCCAGCCCGTCCGCGCCGCCATCGAGCGCAAGGTGCGGCTCGCGCTGCACTTCCGCCTGGAGCGTACCGATATCCGAGGAGCGGATGTAGGGAGGATTGGAGGCGAGGGCGTCGAAGCGCACGCCCGGCGGGAGGGGAGAGAAGAGGTCGCCCTCGCGGATCGTCACGCGCGCACCCACGCCCAGGGCCTCCGCGTTCTCTCGCGAGACGGCGACGGCATCGGGGGAGAGATCAGTGGCCCAGACGGAGGCCTGGGGGCGCTCGGCGGCCAGGGTCACCGCAACCGCCCCGGACCCGACGCACAGATCGAGCAGGCGGGCGGGCGCCTCCTTCGGGACCTCACGGAGCACGGCTTCCACCAGCAGCTCGGTCTCCGGGCGGGGGATGAGCACGCGCGGGTCCACCTTGAAGGTGCGCCCGTAGAACTCGCGATGGCCGGTGAGGTAATGCGTGGGTTCGCCCGAGGAGCGGCGCTCGATGAGGCCCCGGTAGGTTGCCAGCTCTTCCTTCGACAGGGGGCGGTCGAGATCCACGTACAGGCGGACGCGGTCCACCTTCAGCACGTGCGAGAGGAGGATTTCGGCGGTGAGCCGGGGTGCGTCGATCTCCTTCTTCTCGAAGTGCTGGGTGGTCCAGGTCAAGACCCGGCGGACGGTCCAGATGTCGGTACTCACAGGAGAGGGAAGGTCATTGCGCGGTCTGCTCTTTCAGGGCTTCCGCCTGGTAGTAGGTCCGGCACGCGACCACGATGTCCTCGATGCCACCCGCCATCGCCGCGGGGAGGTTGTGGCGGGTGAAGGAGATCCGGTGATCGGTCAGGCGATCCTGCGGGAAGTTGTAGGTGCGGATCTTCTCGCTTCGGTCGCCGCTGCCCACCTGGCCCTTGCGCAGGCTGTCGCGCTCGGCGCGGATGCGCTCCTGCTCGATCTCGTAGAGCTTGGTGCGCAACATCTTCATCGCCATCACCCGGTTCTTGAGCTGGCTCTTCTCCTGCTGGCACTTCACCACGATGCCGGAGGGCTTATGGATGAGGCGCACCGCGGAGTCGGTGGTGTTCACGCTCTGGCCGCCCGAGCCGGTGGACCGGAACACCTGCATCTCGATGTCTGCCGGGTTCACCTGGACGTCGACCTCCTCGGCCTCGGGCATCACCGCCACGGTGATGGTGGAGGTGTGGATGCGGCCCTGCGTCTCGGTCGCCGGGACGCGCTGCACCCTATGGACGCCGGACTCGTACTTCATCCACGAGTACACGCCGCCTCCGCTGAGGGTGAAGCTGGCCTCCTTCACGCCGCCCTGGTTGCCCGCCGACAGGTCGAGGATCTCCGCCTTCCAGCCCTTGTTGTCGGCGAAGCGCAGGTACATCTGCATCACCTCTTCGGCGAAGAGCGAGGCCTCGTCGCCGCCGGCGCCGGACCGGATCTCCACGATGACGTCCTTGTCGTCGTTGGGGTCCCTGGGCAGCAGCAGGAGCTTCAGCGCCTTGTCGAGCGCGTCCCGCTTCTCCTTCAGGCCGGCGAGCTCCTCCCTGGCCAGCTCGCGCTCGTCCTTGTCCGAGCTCTCCAGCATCTGCTCCACGAGCTGCAGGTCGTCGAGGACCTTCCGGTACGTGCGGAACGTCTCCACGAGCCGCTCGATCCCGGAGCGCTCCTTCATCACCTTCTGGAGCTTCGCCGAGTCGCCGATGACGTCGGGGTTACCGAGGTCGGCGGTGAGCCGCTCGAAGCGGCGTTCTACCTGTTCCAGCTTGTCGATCATCTGTGGGGGCCTGAGGGGGGCGTGCTTTCTGCCCCGTCATACAGGGCTTGGCAAAACAAAAACATGGACGCTCCTCATCCCCTTGTGGAAGAAAGCGCCGCACTCAGTTGGAGGAATTCCAGGATGGCCATCAAGGGTAACCGTTCGAAGAAGAAGGTCAGCGTTCGCGCCAAGCCGAAGAAGCAGGCGCTCAAGCGCCGGCGCGTGCGCGCGAAGAAGGCGCACGCGAAGTAGCAGCTGGACGAGCAGGCAGGCGGGGCTCCCCGCGGGCCCTGTGTCTGCCTGGCGCGTGGTCGTCGTATGCAGTGCGGTGCGGGTGGACAACGCACCGCGCGAATCGCAGGATTCAGGGGCCCATGTCGCGGGACAAGGACAACATCGCGCTCTCGGACGAGCACAACTCGAGAGGAATCGAGCTGGCAGACCGGGGGTGGCTGGACGAGGCCATCAAGGAGTTCAAGAAGGCCATCGACCTGGATCCTGAGTCGGCCCACGCCCACGACAACCTCGCGACCGTCTACGCGGAGAAGAAGCTCTTCCGCGAGGCGCTGAGCGAATATCTCACCGCCATCCAGCTCGACCCGGAGAGCGCGACGGCCCACTACAACCTCGCCTGCTTCCTCTCCACCCATGCGAGCGAGATGGCGATCGCCGAGTATCGCGACGCGATCGAGCTGGACCCAGAGTATCCGGACGCCCACCTCAACCTGGGGTTGACGTACGCCGATCACGGCCGGGTGGAGGACGCGCTCAAGGAGCTCCAGGTCGCCATCGATCTGGACCCACAGGACGCGTTCCCCCGCCATGAGCTCGCCGCCTTGTACATGGACGAAGGCGACTACCGGTCGGCCATCAACCAGCTCAAAGAGGTGGTCCGGCTGGAGCCCGAGAACTTCGAGGGTCACCTCGATCTCGGCATCTGCTACGCGCAGAAGGGGTTCTACGCGGAGGCAGAGCGCGCCTACGAGAAGGCGCGGGCCCTCAACGGGGACGACCTCCTCCTGAACTACAACCTCGCCGCTCTCTTCTCGTTGTGGGGGAGGCGGAAGGAGGCCATCGAGTTCCTGCGACAGGCCACCGCCGCGGATCGCCAGAAGGTGGCAGCGTGGCTTGCCACCGATCCCATGTTCGACTCCCTGAAGGGCGATCCGGAGTTCGAGGGACTGGTCTGACCCGAAGTGGACTACATCTACCTCGTCTTTGCGCTGTTGCTGGTGATCGCGAACGGGTTCTTCGTCGCGACCGAGTTCGCGATCGTCAAGATCCGCACCAGCCGTCTTCAGGCTCTCCATGAGGAGGGCCGGCCCGGAGCGCACGGCGCGCTGAAGATGGTGGAGCACCTCGACGGCTATCTCTCCGCCTGTCAGTTCGGAATCACCCTCGCGTCGCTGGGGCTGGGCTGGCTGGGCGAACCCGCCTTCTCGCGGCTCATCACGCCGCTCCTCCAGAGGATCCTCCCGGCCGGCGCCGCCACGGACACGCTGATCCATTCGATCGCCCTGGCGATCTCGTTCGCCCTCATCACCTTCCTCCACATCGTGGTGGGGGAGCTCGCGCCCAAGAGCCTGGCGATCCAGAAGGCCGAGGCGACGACGCTCGCGGTCGCGCTGCCGATGCGGGTGTTCTACTTCGTGTTCTATCCCGGCATCTGGCTGCTCAACGGGATGGCCGGGCAGCTCCTGAAGCTGATGGGACTCCGCCCGGTGACCGAGGCACACGAGGCCACCAGCGAGGAGGAGCTCCGGATGATCCTGGTGAGCTCCGCCCAGGCCGGCGCGATCGCGACCTCGCGCGCGGAGCTGCTGGGGCGCGCGCTGGAGATGGTGGAGAAGAGCGTCCGGCAGGTGCTCGTGCCGCGCAACCAGGTCCGCTATCTGGAGATAGAGGAGCCGCTGGAGAAGAACATCGCCGAAGCGCGCCGGGCCGGTCACACGTGGCTGCCGGTGTGCCGGGGCGGCCTCGACGAGGTCGAGGGCGTGGTGAACGTGAAGGACCTGTTCTTCCTCCTCTCGCGCGGAGAGCTGACGTCGCTCGCGCAGGTGCAGCGGCCGGTGCTGTTCGTCCCGGAGAATGCCACGCTCGAGCAGCTCCTCTCGGAGTTCCGCCGGAGACGGCGGCAGATGGCGGTGGTGGTGGACGAGCACGGCGGAACCAGCGGCATCGTGACGATTGCCGACGTGGTCGCGGAGGTGGTGGGGGACATCGCCGAGCTGGGCCGCAAGGTCGGAGAGGTGAAGACGCTGCCCGGTGGAAAGCTGGAGCTCCCCGGGAGCACGCAGCTCGATGATCTCGAGGATCGCCTGGGCGTGGACTTCGAGATCGAGGACGGCGAGGTCGCCACCGTCGCCGGCTACTTGATGATGAAGCTCAACCGCGTGCCCCAGAAGGGGGATCGCTGCGCGGTGGGCGAGTTCGAGATTTCCGTCGAGGAGACGGAGGGCCCGCGCGTGGTGCGCGTCCGGATCGAGCCGCGCAAGGCGCTGCCGACGCCGGCGACGCCGCCCCCTGCCAACGCTTGAGTCCTGGAGATTCCATGTCTGGAACACGTGGTGAGAGCAAGGCCGAGCTGGCGCTGAGGGACTACGGGCTCTCCTTCCCGGAGGTCACCGAGGAGTTCCCCTGGGGGCACCGGACGCTGAAGGTGAAGAAGAAGGCCTTCGTGTTCATGGGCAACGACGAGAGCGGCTTCGGTCTGTCGGTGAAGCTGCCCGAGTCGGGACAGGCCGCGCTTTTGCTCCCGTTTGCCGAGCCCACCGGCTACGGGCTGGGAAAGAGCGGCTGGGTGAGCGCGAAGTTCCCGCCGAAGGCGGAGGTCCCGGTCGAACTGCTCAAGAAATGGTTGCTGGAGAGCTACCGCGCGGTGGCTCCGAAGAAGCTCGCCGCGCAGGTAGAGGGCGGGGCGGCTGCGCCGGCGACGAAGCGCAAGGCGCCCGCCCGGCGTTCGCGCGCCTGAGCGGGCCTACTGCGCTTCATCCGACGCCAGCGGGATGCAGAAGTGGAAGGTGGTCCCGCGTCCCAGCTCGCTCTCGACCCAGATCCAGCCGCCATGTGCCTCGACGATTCCCTTCGAGATGGTGAGGCCGAGGCCCGCTCCCTTCTTCTCCCCGGCGCGCGCCTGCCAGAACGGCTCGAAGATGCGGGAGAGGTGATCGGCGGGGATCCCCGGGCCGGTGTCGGAGATGGAGAAGCAGACCGCGTGATCGCTCCGGGCTGCATGGACGGTGATCTTCCCGCCGGAAGGCGTGAACTTGATCGCGTTGCCGATCAGGTTGGCGAAGACCTGGAGCAGGCGGTCGTGGTCGGCAGAGATCCGCCCCGGATCTCCCGACACTCGCCCCTCGAGCTCGATTTGTTGATCGATCGCCTGGGGCCGTTGAAGCTCGATGACCTGCCGGACCAGGCTGGCGCTGTCCACCGGGCCTGGCGTGAGGGACAGGGTCCCTCCCTGTAGCCTCGCGACGTCGAGCAGATCCTGGATGAGCCGGTCGGACCGTTCCACCGATCGCAGGATCACGGTCAGGTGCTTCATCGTGCTTGTCGTCTCGACCTTCTCCGCCGAAAGCAGCTCGACGAGCCGCTGCGCGCTGAGCGAGATGGCGTTGAGCGGGTTGCGAAGATCATGGGCGACTATCCGAAGGACCTCGTCCCGCGTCCTGACCGCATCCTGCGAGCGCCGGAACAGGCCCGCGTTGTCCAGGGCGAGCCCGACGCGGTCTGCAAGGTCCATGGCCAGGGGCAGGTCCGAAGGGCGATAGCGCCGCCCCGACTCGGCGAACATGCAGGTGAGCGCGCCGATGACCCGACCGCGCGATCGAAGAGGGACGATCAGGCTGGACTTCACCTCGAGCTCCCGGAGCAGCGCGAGGTGCCGTTCGTCCTGACTGACCTCCTGCAACCAGCTCTCCGTCAGGTCCGCGGTCAGTTCGGGCTCGCCCGTCTGGAGCGTGCGAGCGGCGCCCATGACCCGGGCCGAGTGCGGCGCGAACTCCTTCATCGCATCGACGAGCGGCTGCTTTGCAGGATCCCGGTGCCTGGCCACCTTCCTGCGGAGCTCTGGCTTCTGCTCACCCTCCAGGAGGTCCAGCAGACAGAGGTCCGCGTGGCGAGGGACGACGAGCTCAGGAATGATCGCGAGCACCTGCTCCAGCTCCAGCGAGCCCGACAGGTGCCGGCTCGCCTCGGAGAGGTAGGTCTGGATCTCCTCGATCCGCTTGAGGTCGCTGATGTCGCGGTTGATCGTCGACAGATACTCGACCTCGCCGCTCTGGCGACGATGCGCAATCATCACCTTGGAGACGGGGAGTTCCTGGCCGTCGCGCCGGAGGAGGGCGATCTCGCCTCGCCAGATGCCGTCGCGCATGGCCGTAGGGATCGCCTCGCCCATGACGATGTGCGCCGCCCAGCCGGGGACCAGGTCGGACAGGGAGTGACAGCGGACCTCCTCGTCCCGAAAGCCCGCCATCTCGCGCCCGGTCCGGTTCAGGTACAGCAGACGTCCGTCCGCGTCCGCGGTGGCGACGACGTCGGGCGTAGCCTCCAGGATCGTCGTGAGCCGGTTCTGCGTGTCCTCCGCTTCCCGGCGGGCGGTGACGTCCTCGAGCATCACGAGCACCCCGCCGAGCTCGCCGTTCTCGTCCCGCACCGGAGCGGTGGAGAGACTGACGGCCACCCGTGAACCATCCCGCCTCACGCGCTCGGTCTCCAGTCCGGTGAGGACCTCTCCGCGTCGGGCGAACTCGAGCATTTGCCGGGCTTCGGCCTCGTACTCCGCGGGGATGTAGCCCCGGGGCTTCCCAAGGACCTCATGCTCCCTCCAGCCCAGGAGGCGCTCCGCCGCGGGATTCCACATCCGGATCCGTCCGCCCGGATCGAGTTGGATCATCGCCAGTGGGCTGGACTGGATGAGGGACTTCAGGCCCTCGTGCGCGTGTCGGAGCGCTTCGGTCGCGCGCTTCTGCTCGGTGATGTCGAGCACGGCTCCGGGGAAGTGGGAGGGCCTGCCGTCGTCGCACTCGGCGCGGCCCCTCGCGGCGACCCACCGGATTGTCCCGTCATGCGCGCGGACCCGATATTCGGCGCTGAATTCCGTACAGCGCGCACGTGCCTCGTCGATTCCCGACTTGAGCCGCGGCCTGTCCTCCGGATGGACGGAACCGAGAAAGAGCTCGAGCGGGATGCCCCGGGCGGCCTCTTCGGGATCCAGGCTGTACAGGCGCGCCGTGCGCTCGTCGGCGATGCAGGTGTTGGTCCGGATGTCCCACTCCCATACACCGACCGCCCCCGCGGACAGGGCCAGCTGCATTCGAAGCCGGGCGCTCTGCTGGGCCTCCTCGGCTTCCCGTCGGGACGTGGTTTCCCGCTGCACGCTCGCGAAGTGGGTCACCTCTCCGTTCGGCCCGTGGATCGGGATGATGGAGAGCTCGACCCAGTAGGGGCGTCCGTCCTTCCTGTAGTTCAGCAGCTCCACCCGGGTGGGCTCCCGACGGGCGAGGGCGGCCCGGATGTTCGCCCGGGCTTCACCGCTGGTCTCCGGGCCGTGGAGGAACCGCGGACTTCGGCCGACCGCCTCCTGCTCGGAGTACCCGCTCAGGCGCGTGAAGGCCTCGTTGACGTAGAGGATGCGCGGCCCCGGATCGTCGATGGGCGCGGGCTCGGTGATCATCACCGCGTCGTTCGCGCTTCGAACGACGAAGGCCATCAGCCGTGTCCGCTCTTCCGCGGAGATCACCAACGACTCCTCCAACGCACAGGTGCCTGGAGAGTAGTCCTCCCTTCGAAACCAGAAAAGAAGGCTTCTTAGGCCAAAGCCGAGACAGGCCTCCAACACAAACGAGCTTCGGACCGCACGCTCACTGAGCGTTTCTTCCGCGGCCGGATCCCTGGCCGGGTTTCTTGTCGGATGATCGACGTGGGGATGCCGGTTTCGCCGGGGGTGGCTTGTTCGGGTACGACACGTCGAGCAGCTCCAGGTCAACAGTCTCGCCGGTCTGGATCCTGAGGATGCCGACCCCGGGCGCGAGCCACAGGGTGCTCTCCATCGTCCGCTCGCCGTCGGCTCCGGCCAGCACTGTGGTGGTGTTCCTGATCCGGAGGGCCTGCCACGTCTTGCCGGCGATCTCGATCTGCTTCCGGCCTTCGACGACCGCGTCCTTCTTGAACGTCGTCCGAACCGGCCCGAACGGGAGCTTCACCGTGTCCGGTGGGCGCAGCTCGATCGTCATGGTGTTGGACCAGGTCGCGCCTTCGACCATCTGGGACGGGGGAAGCATGGCGACGCCGTGGGTCTCGATGACGTTCACGGTCAGGCCGCTCATGCTCAGGGCGGCGCCCTCCAGGCCACCCGTGGTGACGACGCCTTCGGGCGTGCAGCTCGCCTCGGTCACGCCGTTCTTGCCCCCGTGATTCATGTGGAGCGAGGCCCGAAGCGAGGTTCCCTCCCGGCGGACGTCGGAGAAGGTGACCGTCACTTCGGATTTTCCCGCCCGGTACTTGAGCGTCAGCCCCTCCTCCATCGGGAAGTACGGATGGGGGCAGGGCGCCTCCGCGCTCGCCAATGCAGCCCAGAAGACTGCCAGGCAGGTGATCCCATGTCGGCCCATTCCCCCTCCTCGACGGAAAGGTGCGAATGCGCGGCCCTGTCCGCAATCGGGCGTCAGCCCCCCGCGATAGGGTGAGTCCTGCGCCCCGGCTCACGGCCGCACCGCAGAATACGTAGCGTCACGGAACGTATTGTCATCCCTTGCACGGCCAAATCCGTGCATGCTACATGACCGCGGCAGCCTCCTCGGAGGCCGATTTACCGGCCTCTGGTGCGTTTTCCGGGATCGCAAGGAGCGGGCACCTCATGCGGATCAAGCGGTTGGACATCTGCGGCTTCAAGTCGTTCTGCGAACGGGCCGTGTTCACGTTCGGGGACGGAGTCACCGGGGTGGTCGGCCCCAACGGGTGCGGCAAGTCGAACGTGGTCGACGCCATCCGCTGGGTCATGGGCGAGCAGAGCGCGAAGAACCTGCGCGGCCGCGGCATGGAGGACGTCATCTTCAACGGCTCGGAGAACCGCGCGCCGCTGAACATGGCGGAGGTGTCGCTCACCTTCAAGATCGAGGAGAGCGACGTGCTCGCCCCGCAGTACGCGGGCTTCCCCGAGGTCACCATCACCCGGCGTCTGTTCCGCAATGGTGACTCGGAGTACCTGATCAACAAGACGGTGTGCCGCCTGCTCGACGTGACCGAGCTCTTCCTCGGCACCGGCGTGGGCACCCGGGCGTACTCGATCATCGAGCAGGGCCGGGTCGGCCTGATCGTCTCCTCGAAGCCGGAGGATCGCCGCGCGCTGATCGAAGAGGCCGCAGGCATCACCAAGTACAAGGCGCGCCGCAAGGCCGCCGAACGGAAGATGGAGGCGACCCAGCAGAACCTGCTGCGCGTCACCGACATCGTCTCCGAGTTGGAGAAGCGGCTCGACTCGCTGAGCCGTCAGGCGAAGAAGGCGGAGAAGTACAAGCGCCTGAAGTCGGAGATGCGGGAGATCGAGCTGCACGCCGCGTCGCACCGGTTCCTCGAGCTGCAGGCCGAGGCGAAGATGCTGCAGGCCCGCATCGAGAACGCGGGATCGGAGGAGCGGGAGAACCTCGAACGGGTGCGCGAGCTCGAGCGGAGCATCGAAGAGCGTCGGCGCGCGCTGGAGGAGGAGACCCGGTCGCTGCAGAAGCTGGCGGACGACGTGCACGGGCTGCAGGGCCAGGTGCAGCTGGACGACCAGAACCTGGCGCACTGGCGGCGCGATCACGAGGACACCAGCCGCCGCGTTGCCGATGCGACGAAGGAGCTGGAGGGGCTTCGCGCGCGACTGGCCGAGCTCGCCGAAGCTGCGAAGGCGCGCGAGGCGGAGCTGGAGGGGCTCGGCGGCTCGTGGAAGGACGACGAGCAGGCCATGGGCGCGGCGCAGGAGGAGATGCGTCGCATCACCGGGATGCAGACCGAGCTCTCGCTGACGCTGGAGCGCGAGCGGGCCGGGCTGATCGAGCTGGCCACCCGCCTGGCAAACCACGAGAACAACCTGGTGAACCTGGCCCGCCAGAAGGCGGATCTCGAGGTCCGTCGGGCCCGGCTCAAGGCGGAGGCCGACGTGCTGCGCGCAGACGAAGCGCAGCTCGACAAGGCCCGCGCCGAGGTTTCGAAGCGGGTGGACGAAACGCGTCAGCTCGCAATGGAGCTGGCAGAGCGGCGCGGCGCGGAGGAGGCGTCCCTGGCGAAGACCCGCTCCGAGTTCGCCGAGAGCGAGATCCGGGTGATCGCGCTCCGCGAGGAGCTGGGGGACAAGCGCAGCCGGTTGGCGTCGCTGCAGGAGATCGCGCGCAACTACGACGGCTTCGATCGCGGCGTGCGCGCGGTGATGCTCAAGGCCGGCGCGCAGGCGCGGGAGATGGGGATCTTCGGCCTGGTGGCCGACGTGGTCTCCGCCACCCCGCGCTTCGAGAAGGCGATCGAAGCGGCGCTCGGGGAGCGGCTGCAGCACGTGGTGGTGGAGAACCGGGAGAAGGGGTTGGAGCTCATCGAGTACCTGCGCTCCTACTCGGAGGGCCGTTCCACCTTCCTGCCGGTGGAGGCCATCGCTTCGGCGGGCGCGCCCTCGCTGGACATCGAACCGTCCACGATGCCGGGGGTGATCGCCCGGGCCACCGACGAGGTGCAGTGCGAAGAGCTCCTGCGCCCGGTCGTCCAGGCGCTGCTCGGCGGAGTGATCATCGTCCAGGACCTCGGGACGGCGCGGGCGTTCGCCCACGCGACGGGGAAGGGCTGCACTCTGGTGACCCTGGAGGGCGAGGTGCTCCGCGCGGATGGGTCGATCACCGGCGGTACCCTGGAGGGACCTGCGGTCGGTGTGCTGCAGAAGAAGCGCGAGATCGGCGAGCTGGAGCAGGAGGTCGCGCGGGTCGAGGTCGAATACAACGAGATCCTCACCCGGCACTACAGCCTGCAGAAGCAGATCGGCCACACCGAGGGCGTGCTCAAGGGCCTCTCGAAGAACCAGCACGCGGAAGAGCTGAACCTGGCGACCCAGGAGAAGGACCTCCACCGGGCGGGCGAGGACCTGTCGCGGCTGCGCGAGCGGCTCGCGGCGCTGGACTCGGAGGACGGACAGCTCCTGCAATCGCTGAACGCGCTGGAGTCGGAGGAGGAGGCGTCCCGTGGCGAGGTCGCCCACGGCCAGACCGAGAAGGCGGCACGCGAGGACGGCCTGCGGCAGTTCGCGGCCGAGCTCGACTCGCTCCGCAGCCGGGGCGAGGCGCTGGCCCAGGAGCTGACCACGCTCCGGGTCAAGGTCGCCGCCAACAACGAGCGCGTGGATTCGGCCCGGAAGGAGCTCGAGCAGCTCCGTGCCCAGGAGGCGGAGGTCGCGGTCCGGATCGCCCGGCTGGAGGAGACGCTCAAGGAGACCTCGGGACGGGTGGAGCAGCTCGCCACCCAGCTCTCCGCCACCGAAGCGGGGAGGGCGGAGCGGGCCGAGGCGCTGACCGCGAAGAGCGCGGACCTGGAGGAGCGCCGGCGCGCGCACGAGCAGTCCAACATCGAGGTCCGCGATCAGGAGGTCCAGCTCCGGGATCTGCGCTCGAAGGTGGATGAGCTGACCCAGGGGCTGTCGGAGATCGCCCTGCGCGAGCGCGAGCTGGCGATGGAGCTCAATCACCTCATCGAACAGATCCGCGAGCGGCACCAGGTCGAGCTGGGGCTGGAGCTGCATCGGTACCACCTGCTCGCGCCGCTGCCGCCCGAGGCAGAGCAGCAGCTCAAGGAGCTGCGGGGTCAGGTCGAGCGGATGGGCGAGATCAACCTCACCGCCATCGACGAGCACAAGGAGCACTCAGGGCGCTACGAGTTCCTGTCAGGGCAGAAGAAGGACCTCGACGCCTCGCTGGAGCAGCTCAAGGACGCGATCGTCAAGATCAACAAGACGAGCAGGGAGCGGTTCGCCCAGACCTTCGAGATCATCAACGAGAAGTTCCAGCAGGTGTTCCCGCGGCTGTTCGGCGGCGGGCGCGCGGGGCTCATCCTCACCGACGAAGGCCCGGGCACGGAGCAGGGCGTGGAGATTGTCGCCCAGCCCCCCGGGAAGAAGCTGCAGAGCGTGAACCTGCTCTCCGGTGGCGAGAAGGCGCTCACGGCTGTGTCGCTGATCTTCGCGATCTTCCTGATCAAGCCGACCCCGTTCTGCCTCCTCGACGAGGTCGACGCCCCGCTCGATGAGGGCAACGTGGGCCGCTACAACGACATGGTCCGCGAGATGAGCAAGGGCTCGCAGTTCATCCTGATCACCCACAACAAGCGCACCATGGAGATCTCGGATGCGCTGTACGGCGTGACCATGGAGGAGCCGGGTATCTCCAAGCTCGTCTCCGTCAACATGCGCGAGGCCGTGGCGGCGAACGACGACGCTCAGGTCGCGTGATGTTCCGGGATTCCCCCTCACCCCCCGCGGCCGGCGGGCTGCAGCCAGATCGCTTCGAAGGTGGAGGGCAGGTAGAACATCAAGGTCACATCGCCCAGGGTGATCCTCGTTCCATCCCGAACCGTAACGCCGCGCCGCGAGGGCACCGGTCGCTCGTCACAGAGCGTGCCGTTGGAGCTGTCCGCGTCGAAGAGCTCGAACGCGCCTGACGACTGCAACTGCAGATACGCGTGAAAGCGGGACACCGACGCGTGGTCCAGCGGGATGTCGTTGTTGGACGCCCGGCCGATGGTGATCCCCAGCGCGAAGGGGTTGGGTCGGTCCGTTCGCTTGCGCAGCGGGATCACCACCGGGTCGTGCAGGGTGACGCCCGCCTCGAAGCGGGGAACCGTCTGCCACAGCAGCTCCTGGGTCGACCGGGCCGGGGCCTCACGCCACAAAAGTACTCCGGGCAGAAGCTGATCCCGGACCTCCTCGGGGCCTTCGTAGAACTGACGGACGAGCGTGGAGAGTCGCTGCATGTGAGGTCCTCAGGCACGGTTTCCGTGAATCCGCCGGATCGCGTCGGCCAGCAGTGGGGCCACCGAGACCTGCTCCACCGGAAGCTGGAGAGCGGAGGGTGGCGGCACGCTGTCGGTGACGAGGATTCGCCGAATGGGGAGCGCGGACAGGCGCCGCTCCGCCGGTCCGACGAACAGCCCGTGCGAGGCGCACACGGTGATGTCGGACGAGCAGCCCGCGTCGAGCAGCACCCGAACCGCCGCCTCCACCGTTCCCGCCGTGGAGATCATGTCATCCACCAGGATCGGCGCGTAGCCGCGGACGTCCCCGACCAAACTCTCCGCCGAGACTTCCGACCCGCTGATCCGGCTCTTGTGTACCACCACCGCCGGGACCTTGAGCGCGCGGGCGAAGTGCTCGGCGCGCTTCATCGCGCCCAGGTCCGGGGACACCACCACCGCATTCGACGGCGCGGTGGCGCGCAGGCGCTCGATCAGCAGGTCTTCGCAACGGAGCTGCTCCACCGGCATGGAGAAGCAGCCCTCCACCGCGGGGCTGTGCAGATCGATCACGACCGCCCGGTCGAGCCGGGTGCCGATCAAATCCGCGATCAACCGCGCCCCGAGCGGCTGGGACGGGCTGTCCCGCCGGTCCTGCCGGGCAAAGGCGAGGTAGGGGAGCAGCGCGACCACGCGGGCGGCGCCCGCCCTCCGGCAGGCGTCGGCGAGCAGCAGCAGCTCCAGCAGGTGTTCCCCGGGCGGCGCGCGCAGCGACTGCATGAGGAACACGTCGCGGTCGCGCACGTCCTCGAGCAACTCGACGTGGTGTTCGCC
>JBAWAM010000874.1:0-1636 GCA_049589315.1 Myxococcaceae bacterium | reverse complement strand
GACGGACGGGCTGGGGCGCCGCCGCAACCGCAACCGGCCGGGGGCCTCCCTGCACGACCGGATGCCCGGCGGGAGGCCAGGAGGGGCTGCCATTCGACATGGGGCCGCGCGCGACCGCATGGGGGCGGGGGTCCACGGCGGGTTTGGGCACCGCCCGGACCGGTGGGGCCTTGCCGCGCAGGGCCGTCTCCAACTCGGAGGCGGGGAGCCCGAAGCGCTTCGACAGGGCGCCGAAGAAGGCCGAGCGCACCAGGCCTACCGGGATCTGCGCGCACAGCGGCTTGAGCCGCTCCAGCGCCTTCATCTTGTCCTCGAAGGAGGCGGCGGCGCCGTCCGGCAGCAGGGTGAGGAACAGGTACTCCGTCAGCGGCTTCGCCTCCGAGACCAGCTGGCGAACGCCGTCCGTGCCCGCGCGCTGGGCGAAGGTGTCGGGATCCTCCCCGTCCGGCAGCAGCGCCACCCGAGACGCGAAGCCGGCCGCGAGGATGGCCCCGGCCAGCCGCTCCACCGCCTTGCGCCCGGCGTCGTCGCCGTCGAGCAGCAGGACGAGTTCCTTCGCCTCGTGGCGGGAGAGCAGGGACATGTGGCCCGTGGTGAGCGCCGTCGAGCACAGGGCGATGGCGTTCTTCACCCCCGCGTCGTGCAGGGCGATGCAGTCGAAGTAGCCCTCGACCAGGACCGCCGTCTTCGTCCGGCGGATCTCGTCCCGCGCCACATCCATCCCGAACAGCACCTCGCTCTTGTTGTAGAGGCGGGACTCGCGCGAGTTGAGGTACTTCGGCGGCTTGCGGTCGGGGGGGACCGGCTCCACTTCGAGGAAGCGCCCGCCGAACGCGATGGTCCGGCCTTCCGGAGCGCGGATGGGGATCATCAGCCGGCTGCGGAAGGCGTCGTAGTAGCCTTCGGAGCGCTCGCGCTGCTTCACCAGCCCGGCGCCGAAGGCCCACTCCAGCATCCCGGCCTGCATGAGCCGGTCGGTCAGGTCGGTGGGGTGGGGTGGAGCCCATCCCAGCCCGAACGCCTTCGCGGTCGCCTCGCTCACCTTCCGTCCCGCGAGGTATTCGCGCGCGATGCGCCCCTTCTCCGGGTCCATCAGCCGCGCCTTGAAGTGCTCCGCGGCGAAGTCGGTGGCCTCCTTCAGCTGCTGGCGCTCCTTCGCGGCCGGATCCACCGCCGCTTCGAGATCCACGCCGGCTTCGCGCGCGAGATCGCGCACCGAGTCCACGAACGTCTTCCCGAGATAGCGCTGGATGAAGGCGATGGCGTCCCCGCCCGCCTGACACCCGAAGCACTTGAACCGGCGCATCTCCGGCGTCACGTAGAAGGACGCCGACTTCTCCTGGTGGAAGGGGCACTTCCCCTTCAGGCTGCGCCCGGACTTCTTCAGCTCGACATGGCGGGACACCACCGCGACGATGTCGACGCGGTCCAGGACCTCCTGGATTTTGTGTTCCGGGATCAGCACCAGGCGAGCAAGCGGGCTAGAGCTTCCCGAGCTGGGTCTTCACTTCTTCGGAGATGACCTTGCCTTCGGCCTTGCCCTGCACGCGGGGGACGAGGACCTTCATCACCTGGCCCATGTCCTTCGGGCTCTTCGCTCCCGATTCGGCGATCGCCCTGGCGACCTCTGCCTGGA
>JBAWAM010000873.1:0-3714 GCA_049589315.1 Myxococcaceae bacterium | reverse complement strand
CCCGCGACTCCATCATCTGCACCAGCCGCAGGTGGTCGCCGCCGGTGGTCAGCACCGGCTCCAGGAGGGTCGCTGCCTCGCCGCGCAGCGCGCTGCCACTGCGCGCCAGCTCCTCGAGCGCGCCGATGGCCCCCGCGTGGTTGGGCTTGCGCTGCAGCACTGCGCGAAATGTGTCGAGTCCGCCGCGAGGATCGTTGAGTCGACCGATGCGCAGGCGCCCGAGCCGGACCATCAGGTCCAGCGCCTCCTCGTGGGCCTTCCGCGACTCGGCGAGCTGGATCTCCCGCCCGATGAGCTGGGCCAGCTCGGCATATCGCTCGCTCTGCTGCAGCACGCGACCGAGCAGCTTGAACACGTTCAGGTCGGTCGGTTTGCGCTCGAGGATCGCGAAGTAGCACTTCGCCGCGATCGCGCGATCCTGCAGCTGCTCCTCGGCCAGGTTGCCCAGCTCGAAGAGGAGGTTCACCTGCTCCTCGATCAACGGCTGCGCGTTCACCTGGCGGCGCATCACGTCGGCGAGCTCGCGGAACGCGTTGGTCTTCCGGTAGATGCGGGCGAGCGCGTCCAGAACGTTGAGGTCGCCCGGGACGCGTTTGGCCACCTGCTCGCATGCGCGCGCCGCGAGCTCCGGACGCTGGAGCCGCTCGGAGTACAGCGACGCCAGGCGCCGCCACAGGTGCAGCGCCAGCTCCTCCGAGCTCCCCTGCTCGATCCGATCCTCGTACGCACCGGCGAGCTCCTCGAACGAGCCGGTGTCGGCGGCGAGGCGTTCCAGCTCTTCACGGCCCTTCGCGTCTTCGGGATTCTCTGCGAACGCCTGCATCCGCGACGCGAACGCGAGCGACTTCTCTCCCAGCGATTCGCGCAGCACGGCGAGCTCGCTGAGCAGGGGCAGCCGCGCTTCGGCCTGCGCGGACTGCAGCCGCACGTCGAGGACGTCGGCCAGCTTCCGCGTGTCGTTCACGCTCCGGTACACGGGCTCGAGCATCGGCGCCACCGCAGCGCGCACCGCGTCCACCTGGAGGAGCCGCTCGAGACCGGCCACCGCGCCCGGATCTGCCGGCGCGAGCGCGAGCACCTGCTCGAACACCTTCACCGCCTCGACGAAGGACGTGTCCTTCTCGAGGAGCTGCGCGCGCCGGAGCAGGTATCCGCGCTTCTCCTCCGCGTCGGTGGTCAGCTTCGAGAGCTGATCGAGGACATCGGCCTGCTCGGAGGTCCGCTTCAGCCGACCATGGAGTCGGTCCAGCGCCTCCAGCGCGGGCGTGCTCGGGCCCAGCGCGAGCACCGCCTTGAACGACTCGACCGCGTGGACGTCGTCACCCGCGGTCTCGTACGCGGCGCCCGCCTTCAGCAGCAGCTCGCGTCGCTCGGCGGCGTCCCGCGAGAGCTGCGCCTGTCGCGCGTAGACCTCGGAGAGGCTGCGCGCGTTCTGGGTCGACTCGTACAGACGCCCGAGGCTGTCCAGGGCCTGCCGATCCTGCGGCGCCTCCTCCAGCACGTTCTGCCAGAGCTTCACCGCCTCGTCGTTGTCGCCGAGCTGCTCGCGGAGCTCCGCCGCGCGCCGATACAACGACACCAGCGCGGGGTCGCCGGGCTGCAGCTCGTCGGCGGTGCTCTCGTAGATCTCCGCCAGCTCGTCGAAGGACCCGGTCACCTTCGCCAGCCGCTCGAGATCGGGCTGTACCTTCTCCCGATCGACGTTCTGCGAGAACGCCTTGAGCGCCGACATGAACGCCAGCTCCGGCTGCCCGAGATCCTGCTCCTGGATCCGGCGCATCTCCTCCGAGAGCCGGGACCGCTCCTCGGACAATGCCCGGGCGAGCCGCGCCTCGCGCAGCGCGACGCGGCGCAGGTGATCGCCCGACCGCGCCAGGGCCGGATCGAGGATGTCCAGCGCTGCGGCGCTGCCCTGCGCGTCGGACCGGGCCCAGCCCTCCAGCACCTCGCGCGTGGGCAGGTGGCCGGGATCCTCGTCGAGGATCTGCTTGAACAAGGTCAACGCGCCCGAAGGATCGTTCAGACGGTCCTGCCGGAGCCCGGCCAGGCGGAACGACACCTCGCGGCCGTGCGGACTCTGGCCCTCCTGGGTCCGCCGAAGCTCGAGCGCGAACGCGAGATCCACGGGCCGGTCGAGCTCGGCGTAGAGCCGGTCGATGGCGAGCGCCGCCTCACGGTCGAGCGGGTCCTGTTCGGCGATCCGACGCCACGCGGCGACGGCGCTCTCCGGATCTCCTAGACGCTGCTCGTGGAGCTGGGCTGCCTCGCGCCACGCCTGGGCACGCTCGGCCCGCTCCTCCGACTTGTGGGCGAGCTGCTCGAGGACCTCGGCCAGCGCCGCCCACTCCTCGCCCGCGCGGTGCAGCCGCTGCAGGGACTTGAGCGCCTCCACCTCCCCGGCGTCGAACTCGAGCACCGCACGGAGCTTCGCCACCGCCTGGTCGCGATCGTCCAGCTTCCGCTCGTACAGCTCGGCGAGCTCCTTCAGCAGCGCCATGCGCGTGGCACCCTCGATCGACTCGACGAGCTCCTCCAGCGCCTCCGCGTAGCTGTCCAGCATGTCCGCGTCTTCGGCGGCCGTCCGGGCCTGGGCTCGGAGCTGCGCGTCCCCGGGGGACGCCTGCACCGCCTGGGCGAGCGCGACGAAGGCCATCTCCGGCTGGCGGAGGTGGAGGAGGTGGACCTCGGCCGCCTTCCGCAACGACGCGAGCTTCTCCTCGCGCGACGAGGTGATGGCGGCGATGCGATCGAGGGCGAGCACCAGCTTGCGATGCTCGTTGCTCGTCTCGTACGCCGGCGCCAATGCGCGTGCGGCATCCGCGGCACAGGCCGGGTCCTCGAGCAGCTGCTCGAGTGCAGCGAGCGCGTCGGGGTCCGACGCATTCTGCCGAAGGATCTCGGAGTAGTTCTTCACCGCCGCTGCCCGGTCTCCCAATGATGCCTCCAGAACCTGTGCGCGCCGGAGCGACAGGCGCGCCGCGCGTTCATCGTCCCCCGCCGCCCGGCAGAGCTCGATGTTCCGAGCCAGCACGCGGGCGACGGCGTCCATCTGTCCCGAGCTCTCGAAGAGGTCAGCCAGACGGTCGAGGTGCTCGCGCTCGGGGGCACCCGAAGCGATCGCCTCCTCCAACGTCTTCGCCGCCTCGCGAACGGCGCCGCCGTCCGCCTGGATCTCCGCGAGCCGCACCAACCCCTGCGCCCGGTGCGCCCCTTCCGAACCCGCCACGCGCCGCTCGAGGAGCTGGGCCGCGTCCTTCAGCCGGCGCTCCTTCAGCAGAAGCGCCAGCAGTTCGGAGAACACCGCCTCGTCGTCGGGGCGGCTCATCATTGCGCCGGTGAAGGCGCGCTGTGCCTCGTCCGGACTCCCGCCCTCCTGGGCCAGGCGCGCGGCTTCGGCGAACAGCGCGCCCGCATCTGCGGCATCCTCTACGCGCGCCGCAAGCGAGCACAGCTCGCGGGCGAGCTCGACCAGGGCCGACAGCTCGCGGGAGAGCTGCGTCAGATGACCGCGAAGCTCCGCATCGAGCGGGTCGAGCGCCAGCGCGCGCATCCAGTACGACAGCGCCGCGCGGGGATCCATCAGGTGCTTCTCATTGATCTCGGCGAGCGCGGACAACAGCCGCTTTTGTTCGGCTGCTGGTTTCGAAGGCGTGAGCTGCGCGAGAAGCGCCGCGGCCTGGCGCGGGTGATCGCCGGAGGCGCCGTAGACAGGCT
>JBAWAM010000872.1:0-8482 GCA_049589315.1 Myxococcaceae bacterium | reverse complement strand
CTGTGGAGCCCTGCCGCTGAAGGGAAGCCGGCGCTCCATGACCGTGACGCACACGCCCCGCTTCGCGATGCCGCTGGCCCTGAACCTGGTCTCGCTGCAACGGCATGACCGCGCCGCGGAGTTGTTCGCGCGTGCCGATGCGCTGCACAAGGAGGAGCCGTCGGTCACTCGCGAGCTCGCGGGTGCGCTGCTCGAGCTCGCTCGGTTCGCCGAAGCCGAGGCGACGCTCCAGGACGGGCTGCGGCGCTGGCCCGAAGACGCGACGCTGTTCTGCAATCTCGCCCTGGTCCAGCTGCTCAGCGGGAGAAGCGGCGAGGCGCAGGCTTCGGTAGAACAGGCGCTGGTGCTCGCTCCGGAGGACGGTATTTCGCGGAACGTGCGCGCGCTCATCGACGACATCGCGTCCGGGAAGAGGCCTCTTCCAAAGAGCCTTGCAGAGCTCGAGGGAAGGGCCCCGAGTCAACGCACGGACTGACCGGCTAGGCCCACAGCGCGCGCGGCTGGTAGTCGGAGGCCGCGCCTGAAGCACGTGGTGTGACGACGCCCCGGTCGGGTCGATTCCGGCCGGGGCATTCGCATCTCGAGTGTCTTTCCGAGGCCTCTCTCGGGTTGTAGCGTCGGCCGGAATGGCCTTCGCCGCCAGGAGAGAGCATGGATGCGCCTTTCGACGCAGCCATGTCCGAGTATCTCGAGGCATGCGAACGGGCGCAGTCCCACCCCTCCTGGAAAAAGCTCCGGAACTTCGACTGGACCGGGGAACTCGGGCGTCTGTCGAGTTGGCTCACGCTGGTCCTGGCCGCGGAGATGCCGTCAGACGAGATCCGAGGATTGTATTTCGGCCTCTTCAACCCGATTGAGCGACGCAAGCCCACCGCCGAGCTCTACGTCTGCGGCTACCGGGTGACCGATAAGAATCCGGGATGGTGGGAGGAAGATCCACGCTGGTTTCCGGAGCTTCGATACGCGAACAGCTCAGCGACGCGTCTCTTCTACGACCTCGCCTACCGATCGCCGCACGCGCTCGAAAATGACCTCGAGTATCCGGCTTGCTTCGGCTTCGCCGTGCTCGCCGCCCGCGCACTCGGGCGGTGCGTTCGCTCCGAATTGATTCTTCGGGGCGGGAAGACGTGTCGATTCGCGGCAGGATTCGATTCCGGCGACATCGCGGAGGTGGGGACGCTCACTGCGAAAGGGTTCAAGCCCTCGTGGAAGTTGTGAGTGCACCTGGGCTCCAGCAGAGGCGTCGGCATCTACACCGGCTCGAGGAGGAGCATCAGAATCGAGAACGGCGGCAGCTCGAATCTCTGGAGGGCCTCGACCGCGAACCACTCGGGCTGGAGCATCCCCGGGCCGTCCGCGTTGCCCGGCTCGAGCCGGGTTCCATTGAGGGAGAGCGTCGCGGTTTCGTAGCCCTCACCGGTGGCGAGGAAGCGACGCGCCGCGCCCGGGGTGAACCCTTCGAGTTCGAGATTCACCCACTGGGGCTCGCTGCGCTTGTTCACGAGCACGATCGCCAGCGCCCCGTCCTCGCGGAGGGCCGCGTGGGCATTCACGATTGCGCGCTTGTCGCTCAGGGCCTGCACCACGCGGGTCCCGAAATGGCGGGCGTAGAGCCAGTGGGTCGTGAACTCCGGGCGCGGGAAGTCGTTCTCGTCGACCAGCGCATAGGCGTGGGTCGACCCTGACTTGTAGAGCCACTTCACCGCACCCCCGGGGCCGTGCGCCGCCATGCGCCCCAGGGCATCCGCCGCCCACAGCGCCCCCCCGACGCGATCAGCGATGCCTGCGCCGTTGAGCTCGCCCGAGTCTTCGCTCCACTCCGTCACCCAGACCTTCGCAGCCGGCGCGTGCTGACCCATCACCGACGCCATCGCGGGGAACACCTCGTCGATGAACGACAGCGCGGACGGTCGCCAGTCCACCGCGCGCTCCTGCAGCAGGTTGTCCACCCGGGGAAACGCGACGCTCTCGAGCTGCGTGTTGTTCGAGTCCAGCGGATACAGGTGCCACGACACGCCCGCGAGGTCCGGCCCCACCCCCTGGAGGATCGGCGTGAGCCAGTCCGGCTGTTCGTGGATCCCCAGGACGGTGGCCCCGCTCATGAGCTCGGGGCCCACGAAGCGGATGTCCGGGTCGACCGCGCGGATCGCCTGGATGAACTCGCGCGCGCGCGCAACGTACGCCTCCGGGGTGGGAATCAGCGCGTCGCCCAGGTCCGGCTCGTTGCCGAGCAGAACCCAGGTCATCCCGAACGACTTATCCACGTTGATGTAGCGAACCAGGTCCGCCGCGGCGGCCGCGGTGCTCGTCTTCAGGTTGATGGCGAGCATCGGCTCCGCCTCCACCGAACGACAGAGGCTGAGGAAGGCGTCGACGTGCGAAGCCGTCAGCACGTGCGAGGCGGTCCCCTCCGGCAGTCGTTCCCACAGGTACTCCTGCGAGTTGTGTCCCGCAGGCCAGCGGAGCACACCCGGGCGAAGGGCGCGGAGGAGCTGGACGTAGGCGGGTGCGGGGGCCGGGTCGTAATCCTGCGACTCCCAGTCGGCGATGCTGAGGCTGTACATCCGCTGATCGATCTGGACCGGCGCGCCGCCCGAAGGACCCCGGTCCGCCCGGATGACGACGCTCACGTTGTGCGGATCGACAGGCGCGGCATCGGGCCAGCGGAAGAGGCCGGAGACGCTGCTCCCCTCGCGGGTGCCGAGCGCGCGGAACTGCACCAGGCTCTCCGTCGGCACGCTGAAGATCCCCTCCCAGGTGGTCCCACCGAGCTTGCGGAGTGGCCTCCACGCGGCGCCGTCCACTCTCGCTTCCACCCCGGCGAACTCCTGGTCGGCGGTGACGTCGACCGCGACCCGCCACTCGTCTCCCTCTACGTTCGTGAACGAAGTCTCGAACGTGGGCGATGGCGAGGGCGATGGCGAGGGCGCGGGAGATGGTGCGGGGGATGCGGTCGGGCGTGGAGTGCAACTGCAGAGCACTGCGCCACACACGCCGGCCAGCAACAACCTGCTTCGATGCATCCGAGCTCCCTCGTTGATGTTGAGCGCCGCAACATGGGCAGGCGCGGGCTCCGCGAGCAGTGCCGGGGGGCCCCGCGAATGGGGAGGAATCAACGCGAGGTGACACTTCGCCCACTCCCCGGTGTTGAGCGTCCGGACTCACCCCTGGAGGATTCGCCGTGAGATGCTCTCCCCTCGACGCCCCGCTGTCTCTGTTGGCGTTTGAAGCCGCCCAGGTCCTGTGGGGCTGTGGCGGCGAAGTGGGGACAGGCCCTCTTCTTCGATCCCCGGATGAGCGCCGACGGGAAGGTTTCCTGCGCCACCTGTCACGAAGGTCCAGGACCAGGTGAACCGCGTCTTCTCGAACGTGGGAAAGGCGCTCGAGGCCTACCAGCGGCGCATCGTGTGCCGCGACACGCGGTTCGATCGCTTCCTCGCGGGAGAGGACCCGCTGGAGCCCCTCCTGCGCACGCTGGATTGTCCCCCGCCGGCTGCCGAACTGATCCAGAGCGCTCCCTGAGACAGGGGCTCGCCTCCCGAGTAGCTAGAGGCCCGGGAGATTCCAGATGCCCCGCGCGCCCTCCGGCTCCTCTACGGCCCTCCTCGTCCTGGCCTACCTGGCCTTCGTCAGCCTAGGCCTGCCGGATGCCATCCTCGGCATCGCCTGGCCGTCTTTGCGCGACACCTTCGAGCTGCCTCGAGCGCTCCTGGGGGCGCCGCTGGCGATCTCGGCGACGGCCTATTTCCTCTCGGGGATGTTCGCCGGCAGGCTGATTCAGCGCCTCGGCATCGGGCTGCTGCTCGCGTGGAGCACCGGACTGGTGGCGGTGGGCGTCCTCGTCTTCTCGGGCGCGCCCGCGTTCGCGGTGTTCCTCCTGGCGACGCCGGTGGTCGGCTTCGGCTCGGGCGCGATCGACGCCGCGCTCAACACCTACGCGGCCCGCAACTTCAGTCCGAAGCACATGTCCTGGCTTCACGCGGCCTATGCAGCCGGCGCGACCGCGGGCCCGACGATCATGACGGCCGTGCTCGCCCGCGGAGCGTCATGGCGCGTCGGCTACGCGGTCATCGGTGTGATCCTGGCTGCGCTCTGTGTGGCCTTTGCCGCTGCGAGGAGGGTCTGGGGTGCAGCCAGCCCCGCGCGCCAGGTGGTGCTCGATGCGCCCGGCAACGTCGGGCCCATGCCGCTGGAGGAACGACCACTCAGTGGACGCGACGCCCTGCGCAGCGGCCGGGTCTGGCTCCAAATCGCGATCTTCTTCCTCTACACGGGGATCGAGGTGGCCGCGGGTCAGTGGAGCTACACCCTGCTCACCGAGGAGCGCGGCCTCGATGAGGTGGCCGCCGGAACCTGGGTGGCGCTCTATTGGGGCGGGGTCCTCGCGGGACGCGTCGTGCTGGGCTTCGTCGTCGAGCGGGTCGGGCAGGTCCGCCTGCTCCGGGCGGCGACCGTTGGGGTCGGGCTCTTCGCCGTCATCTTCGCACTCCCCGGTTTCGAGTCAGGCGTTGCGGCGCTGCCCCTGCTCTCCTTCTCCCTCGCCTCCATCTATCCGGGCCTGATGGCGGAAACGCCCCGGCGCGTCGGCGACCGGCTCGCGCCACACGCGGTCGGGTTCCAGGTGAGCGCAGCGACGCTGGGACTGTTCGTCATTCCCAGCGCCGCCGGCCTGCTGAGCGAGCGCTTCGGCCTGGGCGTCATCGCACCGATGATCGCCGGCTGCGCCGTCGTGCTCATCCTGCTGCACGAGCGGCTCGTCGCGGTCGCCGATCGGGGGACCTGAGGGCTCATCCGGGGCCCAGGCATTCGATGCGCGCACCAGCGCACCGACATGGGCAGTATCCTCTGGGGGAATTGAGCTTTAGCCATCGCTGGTCAGGCCGAAGGTCGTCGAACGCGTTGGCCGCTCCCCCGGCGCTGAAGCGCTCGGTTCAGACGTCCACCCGTGAGGTGGCACTCGTTGTTCGAACCGCACTTCTTCTTAGTCCTCGACGTGCAGCACCGCCTTGTCCGCGTTGATAACCCGGAAATACACGACCGCGCTCACCTTCACGCTCAAGTTGTCATGGGTGATCACGTCCTGCGGCTGCACGTCGCGCGCCACCGATCGGAGATCGATGATCACCATCCGCTCGACCACCGGGATCAGCCAGCGGAAGCCAGCGCGCTCGAGCCCACGAACCGGCCGAGGCGGAACTCGATGCCGCGTTGACGAGGGTGCGGACGAACAGGTTCAGCACGCCCAGCCGGAAGAAGCCGTCGGCCCATCTGGGCGTCAGTAATGAGTCGCGTGCGAATCCACGAGGCGACGCCTGTCGCTCTTCATGTCTTCGATGCGTCGATCCATTTCGGCCAACTGGGCCCTGGCGTTCGCAATGCTCTTCTTGCGGTGAGCGATGGCTCCAGGGAGGGCTTCTGCGGACTGCACCCGAAGCTTGTCCAGCTCCGCTCTCTTTGCCGAGAGCAGCTGTTGCTCGCTGCGCATGGACCTGGCCAGTTCGATGAACGGCTCCGCGGGTTCCCGGGTGACCTGCTCACCGAGCCTGAATAGCCACAGGTCGGCGAGCGTTGGGTCCTGCTCCTCCAACCGCCGGAAGAGCGCGAGGGCAGTGCCAATCCATTGCGACCACTCGGACTGCGCTGTTCCCGATCTGGAGCGAGCCTCATCGAGCTGCCGACGGACTTCGGCCTCCGCCGCGGGAACTCCCGACACCTGAGCGAGCAGTGCTTCCTGTCTCTCCAACTCTGCCTTCGCCTCCTGGAGCCTTCCGAAAGCCGTGAATGCTGCAGCTTGCTCAGGAAAGCGTGCAGGCATCGACCGGGCGAGCCAGATCGGGTCTGCGGCTTCGAGGAGGGGCCGCATGCGCGCACGCACCTCATCGAGCCTATGGAGGCTCTCCCTCAGGCGCTGCTCTGTGTCGGCAATCGCCGTTTCCAGGGGTCGATGAGCGAACCAGCTGCTGGTGCCGTCCTCGAGCGCGCTGAGCGCCGATTCCTGCCGGGAGATTTCTTCGGCAGCCTGCGCGCGGTTCTTCAGCTCCAATGCGAGCGTTGGCAACGTGCGATCGACCTCGAGCGTGGAGAGGCGCACCTCCAGCACGGCTTTCGCGCCGCCGGGGAGCGCGATGTGCTCCAGGGCCGAAACACTGATCATGACCGGCGACCCGGCGAGGCCGTTCACTTCTGCCTCCGGGATCTCCACACGCAGAAAAGGTCGTCCCTCTTTGACGCTCACCTCGAATGGCCTGGTCGTTCCGGGCGGAGGAATCGAGACACGGAAACTCTTCAGCTCGTCGAGGGTCTTGCGAGATACGGGAGGCTGAATCGCATCCAGCGGTATCTCGAACCCGTAGGAGCCTCGGGTACCTGACGCGTCGAGATTTACGGAGACTGGATCGGAGACAGTCACGAACCACTGCGTGGGAACAGTTTCGCCGTCCGCCGTGAAACGCGCAGGCGACAGGGCTGGAGCGCTGGGAGGCGGGCGGGCGCTCATCGGAGACGGTTCGAACACGTCGACATCTGCGGCTTTCAACATGATCGGCTGGTCGACCTTCGGAGCGGCCTCGAGCTCCTTCAAGGCTGCCGCAGTGCTTCCATGCGTAGGGCTGCTGCTGGAAATCTTCGTCATGACGTCCTCCTCACGGCTTCGGCGCCTTGATGCCTCCGAAGGACTTGTCGGGCGCGTCGAACCGCGCGTGCTCGTTACAGAAGCTGATCGAGCCGAGGAGCGTGCCGGTTGCGTCCTCGAAGTCGAGGCTTTCGGTGGAAGGGCAGCGCACCAGTGGACCGTCGGCGAGTTGGTTCAGATCGATCCGACCAAGGTACGCGCGGGTTTCATCTTCGGAGAGGGTCCTGGTCAGGACCTTCCGGCTCCCACCGGCCGGGTTCATCTTCATTTCATGGACCTTCACGCGCACGGCCTGCGCCAGGTAGTGCGAGAGCGGCTTCTTTGATTGCGCGGCCTCGCTGGGGTCAGGCGCGGCCATCGCTGCCGGCTGCTTCGCCGAGGACAGCACGGCCGAACCGGCCTCATCGGCCCGAGAACATGCGGGCGAAACGATGCTGAGCAACAGGGATGCGACGACGGAGATACGCACTGGAATGACTCCTGTATTGAGTTGAAACTCTCGAGCCCAGACGCACGGGGAACTCGATAATTCCTATTGGACCAAGGGGTACCTATCCGTCTTCCAATCGGCTCCCCACTCTGAGGTCGGTTGCATGACGCAAGGGCCGGGCCGCCCAGGCAGCCCAACAAACTCAGTTGGTTGCATTCGGGTGCGCACGCGCCCGGGAGTCCTTTGTCGTGGACAAAAGGGAGCACGCGCGCCGCGTGATTGAAGAAGAGGCGGATGAGCGTGGCTCCGAGAGTTCCATGGCCCGCTCGGTGCAGGCCTGCGCCGACACGGATGGAGACTCGCCGAGTTCATTCGGATAAAAGTCAAAGTGCCGAACCGAGCAAGGGTGCTTCGGTCGGCGTGCTGTTACGTGCAACGTCTCGCCGTCCGCACCCGGGCGGAAGTAGCGGCCGTGGACCTGCAGCGTTGTGGAGCGCGCGCGCGCGCTCCACCCGTCCATGAAACAGGACACCCGGCGTGTGCGTACCCCAACGCAACCTGTTGTGTTCGTTCGGGAGCTTGAGAGGCCCGGCTTTTGCTTGGGGCGGCCAACCTCCCCCCCTCGATGGGTCTTCGCGCTTCACGGTTGCGTTATGAAAAATGCCCTCTCGTGTATCTGGTGTGCAGTTGGCCTTGCAGTGGTCCTTGCTTGTGGCTCGACGTCTTCACCTGGTGGCGTACCCGAAAAGGATGAGGCGCCGGAAGAAAGAGACGAGCAAAACTGCATTTCGCGTTGCACGACGGTCGCGAACCGATGCGGACAGCCGTCGGATGAGTGCTCCAGACAGTGTGGCTCGCTGACCGAGGCTCAGCTCTCTTGCGTCGAGAGGGCGGGGTGTGAGGCCGGGGCGATCAAGAAGTGCATGGAGGGCGGTGCGGCTCGATCTGATGCCGGAGAAAAGGCCGACGGCGGTTCCAATTCCAACGCTTGTGTCGCCATCGGCGCGTCCGGTTGCTACACGCACAATGCGCCCTCGGGCTGTTGCACGGACTCCCGACACCCGACGGTCGTTTGCTATGGAAACAACGACGGAAACGACAACGCCCAGTGCTGCGTGGAGAGAGGCGACCCATGCACGAAGGTCACGGACTGCTGTGGATACGGCGCTGCGCCGGACGTGGCGAAGCCCTATTTCAGCTGCACGGAAGGCGTGTGCAAGTACTAGCGACAAGCCGAGCGGGATGAGCCCGGCGAGCGCGGGAGGGTGACGAGTGGCTCGGTACGCGAGGTGACTTCGTACATCAGGCGGATGTCGTCGGCGCTTCCGGCGGTCCCAAGGGGAGCAGGCCTATCGTGCCGGGTCGAGCTCTCGGCGCTGCATCAGATCTTCGTCCGCTGGCATGAGCAACGCGAACAGGGC
>JBAWAM010000871.1:0-1756 GCA_049589315.1 Myxococcaceae bacterium | reverse complement strand
CCTTCACGGAGCGCGCTAGGTGCAAACGCACGCAGATCGGAACCACCCGGTCACGCCCAAACTGGCACAGATCTGGTGACGTTTGCACCCAGCGAGGGTGCCCGGGTCGGTGGCTCCGGCCTGGAGGCGCCCGGGCGGGGATCGCGTCCGCTGTGGCGGTCGTCCGGCGCGACGAACTTGATGCCGTACCAAACGCCGCGAGCTGTCCCAATGACCGTTCCCAGGGAGTCAGGGCAGCTCTTGTCGAGCCAGGCGCCGGTAGACCTCCAGATCGGTGGAGGTGTAGCAGCAGAAGACCACACGCTCCGGGAGGGCATTCTCGCCGAGGAACGCGCGCACCTCGCGCAGCGCAATCTCGGTCGCATCTTCGATAGGAAACCGGAACACCCCGGTGGAGATGGCCGGGAACGCGATGCTGCGAAGCTGGTGGTCGCGAGCGAGCTCCAGACTCCGCCGGTAGCACGAGGCGAGGAGTTCGGGCTCGCCGCGGTCGCCGCCGTGCCAGACAGGACCGACAGCGTGAATGACATGGCGCGCCGGGAGCCGGAACCCGGGTGTGATCTTCGCTTCGCCGGTCCTGGCGCCGCCCAGCTTTCGGCAGGCCGCCAGCAGCGCCGGGCCAGCGCGCCGATGGATGGCACCGTCCACTCCCCCTCCACCGAGTAGCGAGGAGTTGGCTGCGTTGACGATGGCGTCCACCTCCAACTGGGTGATGTCGCCCTGCACGAGTTCCATCCGGCCACCGAAGTACGTGTCATCCATGGACTTTCCCCAACGCGCGGTCCCTCTCGAGTGACACGACTCACCCGACAGCACCGTCGACCCTATTCGCGCCTCTGCCCGCATGTTCGTCGACCTGCTGCGCACCCGCCGGCTGCACCGCGACTCGCGCTGCTGAGCGCCGTCTCCACGACCAGCTCCCGATCGCGCCGAGCACCGCCCCGATCGAAAGCAGCGCCCACGGCAGCGTCGTCGGGAAGTAGCTGAAGCGCACCACGTGAGCGCCCGCCTTCACCGGGACCGCCATGAACGCGTAGTTGGCGCGAAGCAGCGGTGCCTCCTCTCCATCGACCTCCACGCTCCAGCCGGGGAACCACGGGTCCTGCAGCGCCACCAATCCATCCGCGGGCGCCTCGACACGCAGCTCGGTGGCGTTGGCGGTGCGCTCGATGATCGTCGCTGTCACTCGCTGGAGGTCCGGCCGAGACGCCGGCAGCGGAACCTCCGTCGGCGAGACGATCAGCTCCTCATGCGGACGGAAGCGCGGCACCTCCCGCTGAAAGCCTGCATCGTCCAGCACGCGGTGCTGCCCGGACCAGAACGCGATCGGCAGCGGGGCGGTGTACGTGTAGCTGCCGCCACCCTTGACCTGTCCTTCGAACCGCAGCTCTGGATGACGAAGCGGATAGGCGCTCACGACCTTCGACACCGACCAGATCGGAAACAGCGGGCTATACGGGGCGATGTCCTGATGTCCGTACTCGAAGCCGATCGGCCCCGATGACGACGGCGTGAACGCACCACTTCGCGTCGCGTAGAAGAGATCGAAGACGCGGCCGATCAGGATCTGCGAATACCCCACGGGAGACTCGAGTCCCTGGCTCGCCGGCAGATTGAACGGCAGTCGGATCACCCCCACACGAGGCGCCGTCTCGGTCGGCTTCGGCAGCTCAGGCCACCGCGCCGCGAGCTCCTCTGCGGGCGCGACCGGAACGAACTCATCGAAGAAGTGGCGCAAGTCCACGAACGTGACGAG
>JBAWAM010000870.1:0-19727 GCA_049589315.1 Myxococcaceae bacterium | reverse complement strand
GCGTCGTCGGGATAGCTCGTGAGGATCTGCTGGTAGACGTCGACTGCGCCGGGAACGTTGCCGTCGTTCTGCATCATCACCGCGAGGTTCTCCGCGGCCTGACGCAGGGTCGGCTTCTTCTTCAGCGCGCGCTGGTAGTGCTCGATGGCGGCCTTCTTGTTGCCCTGACGCTCGGCGAGGACGCCCAGGTTGTAGTCGGCCTCGGCGAGGTTCGAGTCCTCGTCCAGGGACGCCTGGAACTTCTTCTCCAGCGTGGGGTAGTCCCACTTGCCGCTCTTCCGCTGCGCCTCGTAGACCTTGAGGGCGTCCTCGAAGAGCAGCTTCGCGCGGGTGGAAATCTGCGGCTGCTGCGGCCCGGCCTGCCCCCCCCGGGTCACCTCCGGTCCCTGGAGGGAGACGTTGCCTGCGCCCTTCTGGGTGGCGCAGCCGGCCAGCGCGAGGAGCGCCAGCCCTGCGACGAGTCCACGGGAATTCATGACGGTAGCTCTCACAGCAGGTCCTCCGGCTCGTCGGAGTCTTCCTCGTCTTCGCCCTCGCCCGCCGCGGGCTCGCGGTCGGAGGTGGCGGACGCAGGCCTCGTGTCCAGATCGGACAGGTCGTCCTTCAGCTCCGCGGCCTTCTCCTTCAGCTCCGCGGCCTGCGCTGCGGTGACGACCGGGATGGGCTGGACGCTGTCCAGGAGATCACCGCCGAGAACCGCGGTGGTCATGTTCTTCAGGGAGACCGTGTCCTCGTACATGTGCGGGAAAGCGTCCGGCCGATACGTCTCACGCAGCTGGGTCAGCGCCGACTTGAAGCACTCGCTGAACACGTCCAGCTCCTGGCCCTTCGCCACCGCGGCGGCGTAGGCCTCGGCTGCCTTGTCCTTGAGCGGCTGCGCCTGTCCGGCGAGCTCCTCGCGGAGCGCGTCCTGCAGCTCCGGCGGCGCGCCCTTCGGCATGGGGGCGTTGACCACCGACTCCGCCATGTGGGCGTACGCGTCGCCGATCTTCGACAGGGCGCAGAGGGCGGGCGGGCCCGACTTGAAGGCGACCGTCTGGGTGTAGCGCTTCTGGACCGCCTCGAGCGCCTTCGCCTTCTCCTGGAGGGTCTTCTTGAAGTGGTCGGCCATCCACCGGCCCTGGCCCCACTGGATCTTCCGGCGGGAGAACTCGCGCCAGTCCTCGTCGGACAGCTCGTAGTGGGCCCGCGCCACCGCGTCGAGCGCGGCGTTGTCGAGCTTCTTCTTCACGCGTCCGGGGAGCTTCTCGTAGTAGTCCCAGATCCGGTTGTAGATGCGGCGCGCGTTGCGGTCGTTCTTGAGCTTGTCCACGTAGATCGCGGCGATCCGGCCTTCGGCCATGAGCACCTTGTCCGCGTCGCGCATGTATTCGCGCTCGTACTCCTCGAGGTGCTTGAGCGCCTTCGTCCACGCGCCGTTCTTCTCGTGGAGGTCGGCGATGGAGAGGAACACCGCCTCGGCGTCCTTGGACTTCGGCCACAGCTCCAGGTACCGCTCGCGGTTCCGCAGCGCCTGCCGGTACTGACCGAGGCCATCCCGGAACACGCCGGCGTTGAACAGGGCGATCTGCGCCTTGGTCTCTTCGTAGAGCAGCTTCGACCCTTCGGTCTCGGCCTTCGCCGCGCGCGCCTTGCCGCCGCGCCGCGAACGCTTCGCCGCCTTCTTCGTCGGCACCTCATGGGACTTCTCGTAGCCGCGCACGTACAACTCGTATGACTCGGCGGCATCCTCGAAGTCACCGATGGCCTCCGAGGCCTCGGCATTGGCGAAGATGCACTGGGGCACGAACTCGGACTTCGGGTACCGGGCGATGATCTGCTTGCGGACCTCGATTGCGCGGTCGAGCATCTTCGCGTTGTAGAAGTCGATCGACGCGTTGAAGAGCGCCTTGTCGGCGATGCTCGACTTCGGGAACTCGGAGACGAACGCGAGGTAGGCGTCCGCCGCCTTCGCGTACTCCTTCTTCGCCTCCAGCTGGTTCACCAGCTTGAAGGCGGACTGCTCGATGACCTGGGAGAGGTCGTCGCGGAACTTGCCGGTGGCGAGCTTCGGATCCTTGTAGAAGCGCCGCGCCCACTCGTTCACCTTGCCCCAGTCGTTCTGGAGGTTGAAGGTGTCGAGGATCAGGTTCGCCGCCATCTCCGCCGCGCGGTCGCCGTTCTCGAACTTGTAGTCCTGGTGGTTCTCGGCGACGTCCGCGAAGCGCTTCACCGCCTCATCGAAGTGGTTGTAGCGGTAGTAGATGTTCGCGGCCTTGAAGGCGATCTCGACCTTCTTGTCCCCGTTGGGCACGTACTTGAGGTACCGCTCACTCGCCTCGAGCAGCTGCTTCTTCAGCGACGGGATCTCCGCCTTCCGGGTCGGGTCGGAGGTGTCCGGGTTCTTCAGCGAGCCGTTCTGCTCGGCGTTCTTCACCACCTCGTCCCAGGCGAGCACCGCGTTGTAGGCGGCGTTGTTCAGCCACTTGCCCGGCTTCTCACCCTTCTCGATCCGCTTGATGTCCTGCGCCACCACCAGGGTGTACTGCTCGGAGGATTTCTCGTAGCGGTTGAGGTTGTCGTTGAGCAGCTCGGCATAGAAGAAGCGGAGGTCGTAGGCCTTCTTGTTGTCGGAGAAGAGGCGCAGGTAGTCGCTGTAGACCTCGTGCGCGAAGGCGAAGGTCTCGTCGTCGCGGGTCTTCTTGGCCTCGTTGTGCCAGTTGACGGCGAGGTTCGACAGGGTGCGCTCGGACAGCTCGCGCGCCTCCTCCAGGGCCTGCTTGTCCTTCTCGTCCTTGATCATCCCCGACTTGACCACCGAGTCGTGGATGGTCACCAGGCGGCGGACCTGGTCGACGGTCATCTTCTTGTTTCCGGCGCGGAGGACGCAGTCGACGATCTTGCCCTGGAAGCCGGGGGCCTCTGGCGAGTTGGGCCGCTCCTTGATCAGGGTGTTGAAGGTGAGCGCTGCCTCCTTGTCCTTGCCGTCCTCGTAGTAGAGGTTCGCCAGGTGCTTGAGCATGGTGAACCGCTCATCGTCGTTGGAGGCGACCTTCCCGAAGTCGGCGCGGGCGTCGAGCGCGGGGCGGCCGCTGCGGGCGTAGGCGCGGACGTAGTCGCTGCGGGCCTCCTTGATCAGGGTGCCCTTCTTCTTGGCGTTGCCGTCCTTCTCCACGGCGGCGGCGCCGGCGAACTGGCCATAGAGGACCACCGCCTTGAACTTGTCCAGCGCCCGCTCGTACTCGCCGAGGTTGAAGTAGCACCACCCCTGCTTGTAGATGGCGAAGGCGTAGACCTGGTTCTCCGGGAAGCCTTCGGCGAGCTTGTAGTACTCGAGAGCCTTCTCCAGCTGGTCGCGCTTACCCTTCGAGTTGGTGAAGTAGTACTCGCCGAACGCGAGGTACGCGTCGGGGATGTACTTCGACTTCTTGTACTTCTTGATCAGCCGGTCGAAGGAGACGAGCGCCTTGCGGTCCTCGCCGCTCTCCAGGAAGGAGTGGCCAAGGAAGTAGAGGACCTCGTCCGTGCGGGCGTAGTCCTTGTAGCGCTGGACGATCTCCGCGTACTGGTCGATGGCGAGCTTGCGGGCCCCCTTGCTCTTCTTGAGGATGGCCTCCTTCTCCGCCTTTGCGCGCTCCTGGCCGGCCTTGTCGCCGGCGTTCATCGCGCGGATGTACTCGTCGTCCTTGCGGTTGGCCTCGAAGAACTGGTGCTTCGATTCCTCGAAGTAGAGCTCGGCGAGGCGGAACAGCAGGTCCGGCTTCTCCTTGGATCCGTCCTGGGAGAGGCTGATGATCTTCTTCAGATCCTCGATCTGCTGTGCGCGCTTGGAGGCGAGCTGGACCTCCACGCCCAGACGGAAGTGGTCGTATTGGAGCGCCGGCGCGGCCTCACCCTTCTCCGCCTTCTTTCGGGTGATGTCGCCTGCCAGCGACTTGTCGGGAGCGGCCGACTGCTCTTTCTTGAGCTCCGTCTCGCGCGCGGCCTTCCTGTCCTGCGCGAGGACGGGGGAGGCGGCGAGGATGAGGATGGCTGCGATCAATATTCGCATGGGAAGTCCTTGCCCGAGGTCAATCCATGAGGACCGGAGGCGCCGGCGGGGGCCGACATATTCGCACGTTCCGGGCGGATGCCGAAACGCCGTGCCACGTGCCTGACGGGATAACAAGCCTGCGGGACTCCTTGGGAAAATCCCCTTTAAGCAGATCCATCATGGACGGAACGACGCGAGCGGGTCAACAGATCGGGCTCGGGATTTCGTGGGTTTCGTGTGACCATTCGGTGAAATTGGAAGTTGCCATCGTGGTCGCGCGAAAGAGCGTCAGAGGTGGTAGCTAGACCCTGAATTCCACATGAGCCTTCTGCCGGAGAGCGCCAGTTTCGAAGAGCTGGTGCAGGATTGTTTCCTCACCCATCGGGGCGCAGGCCTGATGCTCTCGCCTCTCGACGTCGAGCTGATCGTCGCGTGGGCGGCGGAGGAGGTCCCGTTCGAGGTCGTCGCCCGGGGGATCAGGCGCGCGGCGGAGAAGGCCCTCTGGGACGCCCGTCCAGGGGAGCCGGTGCTCCGATCACTGCGCGCCTGCCGTCGGGAGGTAGACGCGGAAATCAGGAAATACAGGTCCCGGTCGGTCGGCAGAAGCGAAGCCCCGTCCACGCCGGAGCCGAACCCACGGGTGTCCCTGGAGGAGGAGCGCCACAAGCGGCTTCGGAGCGCCCTGACGAAGCTGGCGAAGGAGAACGCTTCGCTGCAGCCGCGGATCCGGGCACTGCTCGACGGACCTCTGGCCTCGCCGCCCCGGGACCTGACCGAAGCCGACCATCGGGAGGAGGTCACCTGCGCCGCGCTGCTCCGCGCACTGCCCTTCGAGCACCGACTGTCCCTCTATCGGGAGGCGGCGGCCCACTCTGGACCTTCTGCCGCCAGCGCGCACGCTCGCAAGGTCTCCAGGAGGTTTCACCGCCACGCCCTCCTGCGGCGCGCGTTGAACCTCCCGTCCTTCTGGTAAAGGAGCGGGCATGTCCACGTGTCCCGACTGCCAGGGCCGGAGCTATCAGATCGTCCGCCAGAGCGCGTTTGCACACGCCCGCGTGTGCCGCTGTGCCCGCCCATGCCCGAAGTGTGGGGACCTTGGCTACGTGTACGAGAACCGGGAGCAGACCTTCAGCGAGAAGGTCGGGGCCCGAACCTACGAGGTGTTGGTCCCCTGCTCGTGTCGGCTCCGGGTCCGGCGGGTGCAGTCCTTCAATGCCGCCAAGCTCCCCAGCTCGGTGGGACATGCCACCTTCGAGAACTTCAAGCCGGCCGTGCCGGAGCAGGGGCGTGCGCTCAAGGCGGCGCAGGCGTTCGCGTATGGGTACTCCAGCAAGATCCCTTCGCGCGGCTTCGTGCTGGGCGGCCCGGTCGGCGCGGGAAAGACGCACCTGATCGCCGCGGCGCTCGCACATGTGATCCTGGAGTCGGGCGCCCGGGCGGCATACGTCGAGATCTCCCTGCTGTACGCGACGATTCGGCGCGGCTTCCAGGATGGCAAGAGCGGCGGGGAGATCATCGGACCGTTGTCGGAGGTCGAGGTCCTCGCCATCGACGAGATCGGCAAGGGCCGAGGCAGCCCGTTCGAGATGGAGACGCTCGATGAGCTGATCGCGCGGCGCTACAACGCCGGACGCACCACGCTCTTCGCCACCAACTACTCGCTGGCGCCGGAGAAGCGCGTGACGAGCGTGCGGACCGCGCCGGCGGGGTACCGCTCCTCCGCCGAGCACAAGGAGGCGGCGAAGGATTCGGAGCTCCTGCGCGAGCGCGTGGGAGAGCGGATCTACAGCCGACTCTGTGAGATGTGCGAGTTCGTGGAGCTCCCGCCGAGCACGCCCGATCAGCGCCGGATGCGCCACGAGATGATGCGCTAGACCGGAACTGCGCACCGTCGCGCGTTGCAGCGGACGGCCGCTCGACAGTCCCGGTCGGGCTCGGCCAACGTGCGCGCACGATGAAGTTCCTGGCCGCACAGTTCGCATACTTCCTTCGGGACGTGCAGGCCCGCCGCAACGTTCGCACGCTGGTGCGACTGTTGCTGCTGCTGCTGGTGCTGGTCGCCCTCTACACCGTGGCCTTCCACCTGCTGATGGCGGCAGAGGGGCAGGAGCATTCGTGGCTCACCGGCCTGTACTGGACCTTCACGGTGATGACCACGCTCGGGTTCGGGGACATCACCTTCCACTCCGATCCCGGTCGCGCGTTCTCGATCGTCGTCCTGCTCACCGGGGTGGTCTTCCTGCTGGTGCTGCTGCCCTTCACCTTCATCCAGTTCTTCTACGCACCGTGGATGGAGGCGCAGCGACTGCGGCGGGCGCCTCGCGAGCTGCCCGAGGGGACGTCGGGGCACGTCATCCTCACCCACTACGACGCGGTCACCATGTCTCTGATCCCCCGGCTCGAGTTCTACCGGCGCGAATACGTGGTGCTCGAGGAGGACGTCCCGAAGGCGCTCGAGCTCCACGATCGCGGGGTCCGGGTCATGGTGGGGCCAAGGGACGATCTGGAGACGTACCGGCGGGCCAGGGCTGATGCGGCGGCCCTCGTGGTGGCGAACGGCAACGACTTCCTCAACAGCAACATCGCCTTTACGGTGCGCGAACTGACCGAGAGGGTGCCTATTGCGACGCTCGCGCGGAAGCCTGAGTCGGTCGACGTGCTCCAACTCGCCGGGGCGAACCACGTGATCCAGCTCCCGGACATGCTCGGGCACGCGCTGGCGAAGAGCACGCTCTCGGGTGAGGAGCGGGCCAATATCATCGGGCGATTCGGAGAGCTCGTGATCGCGGAGGCGCCCGTGACCGGGACGCCGTTCGTAGGCAAGACCCTCGCCGAGTCACGTCTCCGAGAGGTCACCGGGGCGAATGTCGTGGGCGTGTGGCAACGAGGGCGGTTCTCGCTCCCAAGAGCCGACACGCGCCTCGAATCGACGACGGTGCTCGTGCTGGCCGGAACCCAGCCGCAGCTGCACGCCTTCGACAGCCTGGTTGTCATCTACAACGTGTTCGATCGCCCGGTGCTGATCATCGGCGCGGGTCGGGTAGGAAGGTCGGCCGCCGCCTATCTGCGCAAGCGGGACGTGCCTTATCGGATCGTCGAGGAGAACCCGTCGAACGCGGCGAAGGCCGACCACGTGGTGCTCGGGTCGGCGGCGGACCTGGATGTCCTGAAGCGGGCCGGCATCGACGAAGCGCCCACCGCCCTGATCACCACCAACGACGACGCGACCAACATCTATCTGACCATCTACTGCCGTCGCCTGCGTCCGGACATGCAGATCATCAGCCGCGCCACGCTCGAACGGAACGTATCGACCCTCCACCGCGCCGGCGCCGACTTCGTCATGTCCTACGCCTCGATGGGCGCAAACACGATCCTGAACGTGCTCGAGCAGGGCGACGTGGTGATGCTCGCCGAAGGCCTCGACGTGTTCCGCTACCCTGCGTCAGATAGAGTCATCGGCCGCTCCCTGCGCGAGACGCGTATCCGCGAGGAGACGGGCTGCAGCGTGATTGCGCTCCAGACGCCCGAGAAGGGAGTGATCCCCAATCCGGATCCGGCCCGCACGATCACCGCGGGAACCGAGCTCATCCTGATTGGCAACGCGGACGGTGAGCGGTCGTTCAAGCAGCACTTCACGTAGTGGGCGCGCTCCCGGCGAGGCGCTCCATCTCGTCCACCACCGCCGCGAGCTCCTTCACGATGGGACCGCCACCGGCCTTGTCGAACGCCTCCACGAGGGCGCGGTAGTACCAGAGCGTCTGGGCGCCACCGGTGAAGCGCTTCCACAGCTCGGTCCCCTGCTCTCGCAGATCCGCGACGATCGCCCGCGCGTTGTCGAGCTTGTCCGCCGCCGAGACGAGCCTCACCTCCGGCGCCTCCTGAGCAATCCGCGCGATGTACGCCTCCTTCCGGGGCCGCCACGCCGGCTTCGGATCCTCGAAGGTGTCGGTGCAGCCGTCGACGATGTGCGCCACGTGCTCGCCGAACCTGTTCCGGATCTCCTCCAGCGTCGCCCGTCCACCCTGGTCCTCCGCCGCGTCGTGCAGCAGCGCGGCGATCGCCTCGTCCTCGCTTCCACCGAAGTGGAGCACCGCCGAGGCCGCACCCAGCAGATGCGCGACGTACGGCACGCCCGACCCCTTCCGCTCCTGGGTCCGGTGCAACGTCACGGCGAATTGCAGCGCTTCGTCGAATCGGGGTCCCAGCTTCGTCGGTTCCGTCTTCTTCATCGTCTCTCCTGGCGTCCTTGTCGCCTGCACCATAGGCGCGGAACGGACACCCTCCCCCGGCCGCGAAAGGCGCGATCGAGAAAAACGTAACCTCCGCACGTCATTCCGAGCGCCGAAGCACCCGGAATCACAGGCAAACCGAGCCGCCGAATGACCTGGAGAGATCGGCGTCATTTCGGACGGCCCCCCCGGTGGAAATGGCTGCGAAATGACTGCATCTTCGGCAGGTCATTCCTGGTCGACAACCCTGCGGAAAGACAGGAATCGAACGGCGCGGAATGACCTGCGCATGCCGCGTCGACCTCTGCGAGCCGGAAAAGCGGAAACCGGCACGGGCCGTTCCGGGAAGTGGCGTGAGGCGACCGCAGCGCGCGTGCCTCGATTGCGGCCCCGGCTCGAGGAGTGCCGACCTGCGCCGGCGGCGCTCGTGTCGCCCCGGTCGCGACTACGCCGCGGCGGGCATGAGCTCGCCGTGGAGACGTCGGGTGAGCTCCGGGAGGTGATTGCTCTCGAGCAGAAGCGAGATCTGCAGCGGCGAGGTGTGGATCGCGTGTACCCGGGCGCCGAGCTCGTCGGCCGCCGCGAGCGCGCGACGCAGGTGTCGCCCGTCCGCATTGATCCCCGACCCGACGCAGGTCACGGTTCCGAGCCCCCGTTGCACGCGAACGCGATCGCCGAAGCGGGTGTGGACCTCCTGCTCGACGCGCTCGAGCCCGTGCACGTCCTGCAGCGGCACGCCGATGAGCGCCGCCTCCGCGCCGACCCCGTCGAAGGACAGCGCACGGCTGCGAAGCTCGCGCGCGTCGAGGAACTCGAGCACCTCCGCGAGCATCCCGACGCCGCCCCGTGCGGAGAGCACGACCAGGTCGGCCTCCGAGGTGACGCCCTTCACCCGGACGTCCGCACCGGCCGGGGGCACCTCGCGAATCGCCGTCCCGGTCCCCCCGCCATAGGTCGAGCGCGCGAGGATGGTGATGCCCTTCTGCCGCGCGAACTCCACGGCCTGCGCGTTGAGCACTTTCGCGCCGGCCGAGGCGAGCTCCTGCATCTCCTCGTAGGAGATCTCGTCCAGCTTGCGGGCATCCGGGACGATCCGCGGGTCCGCGGAGAAGATCCCGTCCACGTCCGAGTAGATCTCGCAGGCCTCGGCCTCGAGCGCGGCGGCCAGCGCGACTGCGGTGGTGTCCGAACCCCCGCGTCCGAGCGTGGTCACCTCGCGCTTGTAGGACACGCCCTGATACCCGGCGACGATCACCACCTTGCCGCGTTCGAGCTCGTCCTGGATCCGGTACGGCCTCACCTCGACGATCCGCGCCTGTGCGTGGGCGTCGGTGGTGATGATGCCGCTCTGGCTGCCAGTGAAGCTGATCGCCGACACACCGAGCTCCTGGAGCGCCATGGACAGCAGCGCCATCGAGATGCGCTCGCCACACGTCAGCAGCATGTCCAGCTCGCGGCGCGGAGGATCTTCCGACACCTTCTTCGCCAGCGAGAGCAGGTCGTCTGTGGTGTCCCCCATTGCCGAGACGACCACGACCATCTGGCAGCCCGCGTCGCGACGGGCCTTCACGCGCTCCGCGACTTTCCTGATTTTCTCGACATCTGCAACCGACGAGCCGCCGTACTTCTGAACGATGATCGCCATGGCGCTCCTCTACACCGACTGTGGCCTATTCGCCTCAATCCGCTGGACTCTGCATGATTCCGGCCGTCCGGGTGGGGCCCTGATTGCCGGCAAGCCGACCCGTCATTATCCGCATGCCATGCGCCTGCTCGTTCCGCTCCTCGCCGCCCTGTCCCTGTCCGCCCTGGCGGGCTGCACCACCAGCACCTGCGAGGCCATTGGCGGAGAGTGTGTCGGCAACATCGAGCCCTGCGCCGACGGCACGCGTCCTGCCCTGGGGGGCGGCTGTGGGACCGGCGTCTGCTGTCTACCGTTCATCGATCCTGATGCTGGGCCAGACGGCGGGACCTCGAGCGCTGACGGCGGAACCAGCGACGCGGGCAACTGAGCCCAGGGCAGGCGAGCACCTCCACTCGCGCGAAGGGAATCTCCTGAGCCGCAGCGCGTTCGCGCGGGCCGGAGGCCCACACCGGCGTTCTTGACACGACAGTTCCCGTTTTTATGGTGGCGCGCTACGACCGACGGCGCCGCTCCAGGGATCCGTCCGCGCCTCGACCTCGATCCTGCTGAGGAAACACATGCCGATGATTGAGGTACAGCACCTGACGAAGCGGTATCGAGATCGCGTCGCCGTCGACGACCTCACCTTCGCCCTCGACGAGGGGGAAGTCCTCGGCTTCCTCGGGCCGAATGGTGCCGGGAAGTCCACGACGATGAAGATGCTCACGGGGTTCCTGCCTCCCTCCGAAGGGACGGCGAAGGTCGCCGGGTTCGACGTCTTCGAGCACCCGATGGAGGTGAAGCGCCGGATCGGGTACCTGCCGGAGACGCCGCCGCTCTACCCGGAGATGACGGTGAAGGCCTATCTGAAGTTCGTCGCCACCCTCAAAGGCGTTCCGCGCAAGCAGGTCGCCTCGGAGCTCGAGCGCGTCTCCAACGCGACCGGCACCGCCCAGGTGATGGACCGGGTGATCCAGAATCTCTCCAAGGGCTACCGGCAGCGGGTGGGCATCGCCCAGGCGCTGCTCGGGTCGCCGCCGCTGCTCATCCTGGACGAGCCGACCGAGGGTCTGGATCCGACGCAGCGGGCCGAGATGCGGCAGCTCATCCGCACGCTGAGCGGCTCGCACACGGTCATCCTCTCCACGCACCTGCTCCACGAGGTCCAGGCGACCTGTGACAAGGTGCTGATCATCCACCAGGGCAAGAGGGTCGCCTTCGACGAAATCGGAAAGCTCGCCGCCGCACACGGCACGGCGCAGCAGGGCTCGCTCGAAGAGATCTTCATCAAGCTGACCGCGGCCTGACGCGGAGGACCACAGAACCATGCGAAACGCATTGGCCATCGCTCGCAAGGAGCTGGGAATCTACTTCACGACGCCGTGGGCATGGGTGGTCCTCGCGACCATGCTGGGGCTCGCGTCGTTCTTCTTCGTGGGCATGCTGTCGGAGTTCAAGCGCGTGCAGGAGATCGCGCTGCAGTCGGGCTGGTCTGCGCTGCCTCCGGAGGCCGTGGCCTACCGCAACCTGACCGACGGCGTGGTGGTGCAGCTGTGGGGCGTGGTGATGATCATCACGCTCTTCGTCGCGCCGTTCCTCTCGATGCGACTGTTCGCCGAGGAGCGCCGGCAGAAGACCTTCGAGCTGCTGATGACCACGCCGGTCCGTCCGCTGGAGATCGTGATTGGCAAATATCTCGGTGGCGTCGGGGTGATCTTCGCCACGCTCGGGCCCACGCTCGTCTTCCCGATCGTGATCTCGATCTTCGGCACCGGCCAGTCGGGCAGCGCGGTGGAGTGGTCGACGGTGCTGCTCGGCTACGGTGGTCTGCTGCTCTGGGGCGCGGCCTGCATCGCGGTGGGGATGTTCATCTCGTCGCTGACCGAGTCACAGATGGTCGCGTCGTTCCTCACCTTCGCGGTGCTGCTGCCGTGGATGCTGCTGAAGGGACTGGCCCAGACGGCAGAGGAGCCGCTTCGCTCGATTGCGGGCTACCTCTCCTTCGACACCCAGCTTCAGCCGCTGATGCGCGGCGTGCTCGACGTGCAGACGCTCGTGTTCTTCGCGTCGGTGATCGTCCTGTCCATGTTCCTCACCCACCGCCGGGTCGAGGCGTTCCGCTGGGCCCAGGGGTAGAGCATGTTCGGAAAGATCGCGGGCGCCATCGGCCTCCTGCTGCTGTCGTCGAGCTCGTACACGTTCTTCATCACGACGGGTTCGCCGTGGCTGGCCGGGGGCAAGGCGCTGGTGGGCGTGGCGCTGATCGGCGCCTACTTCGCCACCAACTGGAAGCAGTTCGGCCAGTTCGCCTCGCGCAGGTCGACCTTCTTCATGACCTCCAGCGCAGTGATGACCGTGCTGGTGCTGGGTCTGCTCACGGCGGTGAACTACGTCGCGGCGCAGAAGGGCGGGAGCTGGGATCTCACCCAGAACAAGATCTTCTCGCTGGCCCCGCAGTCGGTCTCGACGATCCAGGAGCTGAAGGAGCCGGTCACCGCGCTCGCGTTCCTGCCACCGGATCATCCATCGTACGACGCGGTCGCGGATCTGCTGGAGCGCTATCACCGGGAGGGCCTCGACAAGTTCCTCTACCAGTTCAAGGATCCGCGGAAGACGCCGGACCTCGCCCAGAAGTACGCGCTCCGGCAGGGGCAGATCACGATCGTCCTCACCCGCGGCGAAGGAGACACGGAGTCTCACACCAGCGTGAGCCTCCGCACGCTGGCGGAGCTGGGCCCCGAGCAGGAGCTGACCAACGCGTTGATCAAGCTGAACGCGGTCGGCGAGCAGAAGGTCTACTTCGTCGAGGGCCACGCGGAGTGGCCGTTCGAGCCGTCCCACGGCGCGGAGGATGCGATTCTCGAGCTGGTCCGGTCGCTGCGTCAGGAGGGCTATTCGCCCGAGACGATCAACCTCGCGGGCAAGACGGAGCTGCCGAAGGATGCCGCGCTCGTGGTGGTGGCCGGCGCAAAGTCGCGCCTGACCGAGCCGGAGGTCGAGGTGCTCCGGATGTACCTCGCCGAGGGCGGCCGCATGGCCGTGTTCGCCGAGGCGATGGTGGAGAACGGGCTCGATCCGCTGCTCGCGGACTACGGCGTGCAGGTCGACAATGGCATCGTCACCGACACGCAGTTCGCCGTCGACTCTCCGTACAACCCGGTCTCGATGTTCTACGGGCAGCACGAGATGACCACGCTGCTGCAGCGCGGGAACATGAACGTGCAGTTCCTCACCTCGCGCGGGTTGACCGTGCTGCGCGAAGGCATGCTCGCAGGGGTGCAGGTGACGCCGGTGGTGCTGTCTTCCCCGTTCGCGTGGGAGGAGCTGACCCCGAACCAGCGTCCGGAGCCCTCCGAGGGCGAGAAGTCCGGGCAGATCCCACTGGTGGTCGCGAGCACCCGGAACACCTCGGCGGCGCAGAACAGGCGCTTCGACGAGGCCCGGCTGGTGGTGTTCGGCGACTCCGAGCTGCTCGTCGACGCACGCTGGGGCATCGAGCCGAACCGCAACCTGGTGATGAATGCGTTCGCGTGGACGACGAACCAGGCGAACAAGATCACCCTCCGGCCACCGGATCGGGACATCTCGCGGCTCGATCTGGATGATGAGCTGCTGGCGCGGATCCGGTTCCTTGCGACCGACCTGATGCCCGTGACGCTCCTCGGGATTGGACTGGCCATCTGGCTGACGAGGCGGAACAAGTGACACAGCTTCGGAAGAACGTCCTGGCGATGGCGGTCCTCGCGGTGCTCGCCGGCGGAGCAGGGCTGTACGCCTGGCTCGGCGTGATGAAGGGCGACGAGGCGGAGCAGAAGCGCAAGGCCGAGTCATCGAAGCTCGTCTCGCTCGGCGACGACTCAGGCTCGGGTTCCGGCGCGGACGCCGCTGGGGCGAGCGCGCGCGGGTTCAAGCGGATTGCGCTCACCGCCAGGGGCGAGAGGACCGTCCTGGAGAGGCACGACGGCGAGTGGCGGATTGTGGAACCCGTGGTCGCCCCGGTCGACAAGGTCGCCGTGGACGGGCTGGTGACCCAGCTGCTCACGGGCCAGATCAAGGAGGCGCTCGAGGAGAAGCCGAGCCCCGAGGACCTCCGGAAGTACGGGCTCGACCAGCCGCGCTTCGAGGTGACTGCCACGGTCGAGGTGCCGGGCGGAACGAAGGAACTGGTGCTGAAAGGCGGCGTCGAGAACACCTTCGACGGGTCGGTGTACCTGCTTCGCGGAGACGACGGGAAGGTCTACTCCGCGCCGGGTGGCCTGCGCTGGTCGCTCGAAAAGACGACCTGGGATCTCCGCGACAAGGAGGTCCTCGCCGTCCCGGATGCGAAGCTGACCCGGGTCGAGGTGAAGGCCCCGAACCACGCGTACACGCTCATGCGCAACGCAGAGAAGAAAGCGTGGCGGGTCACGACGCCGAAGGACTTCACTGCGGACGCGAAAGAAGTGACGAGCCTCGCGACGTCCCTGAAGAACCAGCGGGCCATCGCCTTCCACCAGGACTCGGCCGGTGAGCGCGAGAAGCTGAGGATCGACGAGCCTGCAGCGGTGGCAACCTTCACGCTGGAGTCGGGCGAGCAGATCCGACTGACGCTGGGACAGGTCGAGGTCGACGGGACGAAGAAGGTCTACGCGCTGCGTGAGGATGGGCATGAAACCGCCCTCGCAGAGGTGCCCTCCTCCGCGCTCGGGGCGCTGGACCGCGATCCGATGCTGCTGCGTGACAAGTCGGTCCTGACCTTCGAGAAGGACCAGGTCGATCAGCTCGTGTTCAAGGATGCGAAGGGCCTGGAGATCGCCGTGCAGCGCGTGCGGAACGCTTCGGGCGCAACCACCGAGGACTGGAAGCTGGTTCGTCCGGCACAGGGCCCGGCGAAGAAGTTCAAGCTCGCGTCGATCCTGTGGATGCTTGGCTCGTTGAAGGCGCAGACGTTCGGCGAGGAGAATCCGAAGAACTGGTCAAAATGGGGCCTGGACAAGCCGACGCGCGAGGTCCTGCTCCTCGACAAGGCAGCCAGGACGATCGCTCACCTGCGCGTCGGCGCGGAGGTCCCCGGAAAAGAGAACGTCCGTTACATGCGCGGGACGCGCGACCAGGTGCTGGAGGTCGACACCGAGCGGCTCAAGGACCTGCCAGACGCGGTCGACATTCTGCTCGACAGGCCCGCCCCCGCGGCGGAAGCCGGATCGAACCCGTAGCCGCCCTATCTCGCGCATCTCGCGCTGGACGTTCGAGCAGCGTCGGAATTCGATGCGTCGAGGGCTCCGAGCACGTCACTGACCTCGTTCGAGGAAGGACGCGATTGCGTCCACCGTCGCGTCGAGGTCCTCGATCAGGAGCGCGTGTCCCTTGCCGGGAATGATTTGGAGGCTCGCATCAGGAAGCGCCCGCGCGAGTTGGTCACTCAGCGCGACGGGAAAGGTCTGATCGAGCGAGCCGACGCGCACCAGGACCGGCACCTTCAAGCCCGGCAGCCGGGGAGAGAGATCCTCGCTGCTCGAGAGTGCATCCAACTCCCAGCCCAGGGCGAACGGAGTGGTCTCGTTGAGCCAGTTCATCACCCGATCGACTTCATCCGGGTGCGAGGCGGCGTACTCCGGCGAGAGAGCGCGCGTCACATAGAACTGCTGGATCGTGTGATCGCGAAGGTGAGGCAGGACCTTGATCACCTGCGCCAGTCCGTTCAGGCCCGCGCGCGTCGAGGCCTCGAGCGTGGCGAAGCCTCCCAGCGACACGACGGCGCCCACCGGGATCCGGCCACGAAGCGCGATCGACAGTGCGCGATTCGCGCCCTCCCCGAACCCCACCACGGCACGAAGGGACGAGACTCCGCGGGCGACGAGGCTTTCTTCGACCATCTCGATCGATCGCTCCCACGTGTAGTCGCCCGACGGAAATCGGGACTGCCCATAGCCCGGCATGTCCGGCACGAGCACGCGGTACTTCGAGACGAGCCTGTCTACGAGTGGCTGGAAATCATGCGGTGATGCCGGAGCCCCGTGCAGTAGAAGGACGTCGGCTCCGGTCCCCTTCTCTCGAACGAACATGGGGCGCAATCTGCCTGCTCAGTAGAAGATCCGCGAGAACCGCCTGGGCTCATCGCGTTTCGGCGTCCACCGCTGACCGTCTGCCGGAAGCCAGAGGACGTGGAACGTCCGCGGGGGCCCGACGTATCGGAGGGTCTTTTCGCCTCGGGTCAGATGGACCGGCTCCGAGGTGACACGCCTGCCATCCAGCGCGAGGTGGCCTTCAATGGCTACGTGCGGCGGGTCGACGAAGTACGCACCCTCTCGAGGCGCGAGGAAGAGGGCCTCCAGCGGCGACGCAGTGTCGGTGGCCACGTAGCGCTGCCCCCACAGGCTCAGGTCTCCGCTCCAGGGCTGGTAATGGACCTCGAGGAAGTCCCTAACCGTCGCCGGGAGCTCCGCCTCGCGCGCGTCCTTCAGCCTCAGCACGCAACCGGACTCCACGAGCTTGCGGGGAAGCTCCGCCTCGAGCTCCCGCGCGCGGGCGAGGCGAAGGTACTTGTCCGTGTAGAAGTAGAAGTCCACGTGGGGCCGAGCCACGAAACTCCCCGAGTTGTCGTACGCGACGTCCCTGGGCCCCAGCAGCCGCCCGATCGCCTCGAGGGTTTCGAGCTGGTGTCGGTTGTGGTTGTCGAGGCGGGCGTGCAGCGCGTGAGCTCCGCTGATCAGCGTGGCCCCCGCCGCCACCACCGCCACCGCTACGACCGCCGTACGCGCGGCTGGATGACCCCGCATCTCGAACAGGCATGCCACGCCACGCGCGGCAAACACCGCCACCATCGCCAGTGTCGCCAGGAAGCTGTAGCGGAACGGCGCGGTCTGGAGCGCGGCGGAGAGGAACGTGAACCCGAGCGCGGCCACGAGTGTGGTGTCGTTGCGCTTGCGGATCGTGTCAATCAGGCCGACCGCCGCCAGGGGAACCAGCAGCGGCGACTTGATCAAGATCGGCGTGACCTCGCGCGTCCAGGAGAAGCCTGGATACTGTCGCTGGTGCTCGGCGCCCCAGAGCACCGCCCACTCCAGGAAGGCGCCCGCCATCCCCTCGCCGGTGAGTGCCCAGACGATCGGAACGGCGCCGCACGCCGCGCCGGCCCCGAACATCAGCGGCCTGGGGAGCGTGCGTCGATCGAGCAGAATCGCGCAGACGAACGTGAGCCCGCCGTAGAACGCGGCCTTCTGAGCGCTCGCGGCTGACCACGCGAAGAGCACGCCCGCGGCGAAACACCGGGCGCGCTCACCCACCGGGAGTCGAATCGCTGCCAGCGCGGCCAGGAAGAGCGCAGCCCCGAGCGCGTCCGGCCGGATCTCCGTCGCCAAGGTGGTCCAGTCCGATGTCGCGATGAGGAACAAGGGTCCCAGCAAGGCGGCGGCAGACCGGAGGTGCCGATTCAGGAGGCCCACCGCTGCACACGTCAGGAGCGCGAACGGGAGCATCAGCCAGCGCAGCATCCAGATCGCGGCCGGGTCGCTCCCCGCAAACCAGAAGACGGGCGAGCCCAGGAGGTACACGAGTGGGAAATGCACCTCGAAGAAGTCGCGATAGGGCAACTTGCCGACCGCGACCAGCCAGGCCGCATGGGCGTACTGGAACTCGTCGAGGCTGAACCCTTTTTCCAGTGCGATTCGGAGGAGGAGCCACACCAGGACGCCCCCGAACGCGAAGACGAGCAGATTGGCAGCACGGCGAATCAATACCGCGCGAGAATAGCACCTCGCGCTCAGATCTCGATGAGTCGGAACCGCTTGTCGGTCTGTCGCTGAAGCAGGGGCATCGCGACGTTGTAGACGGTGACGCCGCCGTCCGTCTTGCCCTCGAGGCTGCCGTGGTGGGCGTGTCCATGGAACACCGCATCCGCGCCGTAGTCGTCGATGGGCCGCATCAGCCGGCTCGACCCCAGGAACGCGAGGATCTCCGGGTTCTCGCCCTGGACGGTCGCGGAGATCGGCGAGTAGTGCATGATCACGATCCGCTTGGGCGCATCCATCCGCCCGAGGGTCGCTTCGAGCTTGAGTCCCTCGTTCACTGCCTCCTGGACGAAGTGCTTCGTGCAGGACTCGCCGAAGGCCTGCAGGGTCGCGCGACCGAAGCCGCCGCCGAACCCCTTCACGCCGGAGATCCCCAGGACCTTCTCGAACACCCAGCTCTCACCATCGAGACACCGGACGTTGACCTTGTGCAGCTCGGCGCAGATCTCCCGGTCATGCCCCGTCTCGTAGTCGTGATTGCCGAAGACCGCGACCGTGGGCACCCGAAGCGCCGACAGCTCCTCGACGAGGACCTTCGCCTCGGCGACCGTCCCGTGGTCGGTGAGATCTCCACACAGCAGCAGAAGATCCGCCTCGTCATTCACCTGCTTCACGAACTGGCGGAACCGGCCGTGATCCATCTCGCGGCAGTGCAGATCACCCGCCGCTGCCACTCGAATCCTGGAGCTCGGGTCCCGGTGCACGTCCTTCTCCTCTCTTCCTTCGCTCGGTTTCGTCCCACTCACGTCCGTTCAGGTATCCCCAGTGGCTCAGGTCGACGCCGAAGTTGACGCGGGAGAGCAGCGGTCCGCGGCACAGACGCTTGTTGTCCCAGTCGCCGCTCCGGACCGTGTCCAGCGTCCGCGACATGAGTTCGTGCATGACCCAGTCGGGGATTCGCGAGCGCTCGCCCGGGTAGGCGAACCGGAACAACATCAGGTGCGCGAACAGCACCTCCCAGTACCGGTCAAAGCGCATGAGCAGACGCTCCCATTCCAGCTGTTCGGCCCTCGCCTGGAGCAGGTGGATCACATCCGAACCGTCGAAGCGCTCGCGCTCCAGCACGAACGACTTGGACCAGATCATCTCCTCGGCGGGCGCGACCAGCACCGGGTGCCCGAAGGCCTCTCCGTCGACGGCGTACTCGAACCAGAGGTCATCGACCTTCGCCACCCCGTTGCCGGAGGAGAAGATCAGGTCGACGAAATACTCGCCCTTGAAGGCCTTGTAGATCCACACCTCGTCGGTGCGCTCCGTGCGCCAGCCGTCGCTCGCGAGCACCTCGAGGGCCCTGACCGCGTCCTCCTTCCGGGGGAAGAGATCGAGGTCCTTGGTGTCCCGGTAGATGCCCGTGTAGGTGCAGTACGCATACGCGCCGCCCACGACGAATGGAACGCGTGCGCGTTGAAGGATCTCGATGGCACGCGCCCGCGCTTCGATCTCCTCTGGCGCGCGCTCCACCTCGGCCAGACGCCGATCCACCCCAAGCTCGCCTGGATGGTTCGGGTGTCGCGTTTCACTCATGGCTCCCAAGCTAGGGACGCGCCGGTGCTGCGTCAGAACGCGCCAGGTTCAGTGCCCCTGCTCGCCCGGTGGGACGGCAGGTTGCCCGGATCGGCTACGCTTTCTCCCTTCGAAACGGCGCTCTTTCTTTTTTTCGGGCCCGCGGTGTCCATGGGACCGGAAGAACACGGCGCCCGCCGGGGGCTGCCGAGCCGGGAGACACCATGAAGCGCTTATCCTTGTTTGCTGCCTGTCTGCTGTTCACCGCCTGCGGCGCCGGCCTGGGCGACCCGTTCCGCGCCGGTTTTCCGACCGCCGCGACCGTGAAGCTGGAGATGCCCGAAAACGCGCGGGTCCAGCAGAACCTCGACGGCACCGGTACCGCCCGTCAGGAGCTTCAGGGTGAGACGTCCGACTTCTATCGGCTGACCCGCGGGGTGACCGTGGGCGTGAACGCCGGCGTCGCGATCGCGCTCGGGCTGGTGGAGGCAATCACCGACCATCCGGCCAGCAGCGTGAATGGAACCACCGCCGTCTGGGGTCCGCACACTGGAGACCTGAGCCCGATCACCTGGCGCTTCTCCGTC
>JBAWAM010000869.1:0-1921 GCA_049589315.1 Myxococcaceae bacterium | reverse complement strand
GACCGCGCCACCATCTCCAACATGGCGCCCGAGTACGGCGCGACGATTGGCTTCTTCCCGGTCGACGACGAGACGCTCCAGTACATGCGCTTCACCGGCCGCTCCGAGGACCAGGTGAAGTTGGTCGAGGCGTACACGAAGGAGGTCGGCCTCTTCCACACCAGGGAAGCGCCGGAGCCGGTCTTCTCCAGCACGCTCGAGCTCGACCTCTCCACGGTGGAGCCTTCGCTCGCCGGCCCCCGCCGCCCGCAGGACCGCATCAACCTGCGCGACTCAAAGAAGGCGTTCCGCACCGCGCTGCCCACGATGATCGACGCCGCTGCGCTCAACCAGCAGCACGTGGCGACGTGGATCGCCAGCGGCGGCCCCGCCGGCACCGCGCCGAAGGAGCTCAAGGAGGGCGACCTCGGTAAGCTGATGTCGAAGGTCGAGGTGAAGCAGGGCAACGTCTCCTACGAGCTCCGCCACGGCGCGGTGGTGATCGCCTCGATCACCTCGTGCACCAACACCTCCAACCCGGCGGTGCTGCTGGGCGCGGGCCTGCTGGCGAAGAAGGCTGTGGAGAAGGGCCTCGACACGCAGCCGTGGGTGAAGACGTCGCTGGCACCGGGCTCGCAGGTCGTCGCCGACTACCTGGCGGAGGCTGGGCTGATGCCGTATCTGGAGGCGCTGGGCTTCCACATCGTGGGCTACGGCTGCAGCACCTGCATCGGCAACTCCGGTCCGCTGCCGGAGCACGTCGCCGAAGCGGTGACGAAGGGTGACCTCTCCGTCGCGGCGGTCCTCTCGGGCAACCGCAACTTCGAGGGCCGCATCAACCCGCACGTGCGGATGAACTACCTGGCCTCGCCGCCGCTGGTGGTCGCCTACGCGCTCGCCGGGTCCATGGACATCGACCTGGTCAACGACCCGATCGGCCACGACAAGAACGGCCTGCCTGTGTTCCTCAAGGACATCTGGCCGACGCAGGAGGAGATCACCACGGCCATCCGCACCCACGTGAAGGCCGAGCAGTTCCGCGCCCGCTACAGCCGCGTGCTGGAGGGCGACGCGAACTGGCAGAAGCTGCCGACGATCAAGGGCGCGATGTTCGAGTGGGATCCGAAGTCCACCTACGTCCGCAAGCCGCCCTTCTTCGAGGACATCCCGAAGGACCCGCATCCGATCACCGACATCCAGGGCGCGCGCGTGCTGGCGGTGCTCGGTGACTCGGTGACCACCGACCACATCTCGCCTGCCGGGAACATCGCGAAGAACAGCCCGGCGGCGAAGTACCTCATGGAGCACGGGGTCGAGCCGAAGGACTTCAACTCCTACGGTTCGCGACGCGGCAACCACGAGGTGATGATGCGCGGCACCTTCGCCAACATCCGCATCAAGAACCAGCTGGTTCCGGGCGTGGAGGGTGGCGTCACGGTGCACCTGCCCACCAACGAGAAGATGAGCATCTACGACGCGGCGATGCAGTACCAGAAGGAGAAGACGCCGCTCGTCATCCTCGCGGGCGCGGAGTACGGCACGGGTTCGTCGCGCGACTGGGCAGCGAAGGGCACGATGCTCCTGGGCGCGAAGGCGGTCATCGCCAAGAGCTTCGAGCGCATCCACCGCTCGAACCTGGTGGGCATGGGCGTGCTGCCGCTGCAGTTCGAGGCGGGCCAGGACGCGCAGGCGCTGGGGCTCACCGGCAAGGAGACCTTCGCGATCTCCGGGATCGCCCAGGACCTCGCCCCCGGCAAGAAGCTCCAGGTGACGGCGAAGGGCGAGGGCGGTGAGAAGAAGTTCACCGTCGTCTGCCGCATCGATACGCCGAACGAGCTCGACTACTACCGCAACGGCGGCATCCTCCACTACGTGCTCCGCCAACTGGTGAAGGCGTAGCGCGGGCGGGAGGTTCGCTTCCCACGTGAGCAAATGAACGGGC
>JBAWAM010000868.1:0-1720 GCA_049589315.1 Myxococcaceae bacterium | reverse complement strand
CTGTTCCTCGGCGCGCGCCTTCGCGTGGGTCCCTTCGAGCTCATCGAGGCGCTGGCGCCACTGGAGCACCCGGGAGACCTGTTCGAGGCGAGCCTTGAGGGCAACGGACTCGCCCCGCACCCGCTCGAGCTCGGCGCGCAGGGCGGTCTCCTCCTCCTCGCCCAGGAGCTGGACCGAGCCGAGCGCCGCCTCGGCCCTGTCCTTCTCGACCTCGGCTTCGCGACGGCGTTGGGCGGCCCGCGCGCCGAGATCCTTGTACCGGGAGGTGTCGGTCAGTCGCTCGAGGATGGTGGCCCGTTCGGCCTCGTCGGCCTTGAGGAAGGCGGCGAAGTCTCCCTGGGCCAGCAACATGGATCGCTTGAAGTCGGTGACGGTGAGCCCCTCGAGCAGCTCGGCGAAGGGAGGGCCGTAGAACTTCTCCCGCTCGTCGTCGACCAGGGTCGTCCAGGTCTGGCCGCCGTCTTCGCTTCGCTCGAGCAGGCGCCGGGGCGATTGGAGGTTGCCGTCGGCCCGGTTGCGGGCGCGGCGGCAGACCCACGTGGCCCGGTAGCGGACCGCGCGTCCCCCCTCGAGCTTCTGCACGTCGACCTGCGCCATCGCTTCGGCGGTGCCGTGAGACACCACGTTGCGCGCGTCCTCGTCCGGGTTCGCGGTGCTCTGCGCGTAGCGGAGCCGCGGCGTCTGTCCGAACAACGCGAGCGACACCGCGTCCATCAGGGTCGACTTTCCCGAGCCGGTCGGGCCCACGATGAGGAACAGCGGCGCGCCCCCGAGATCGCGCTCGATGTCGACCACGTGCTCGCCATAGAGCGAGTTGAGGTTCTTCACCTGGATGCGGAGCAGCTTCATGCGATGCCTCGCGCCTTCTCATCCCGGTCGGTCAGCAGCGACCGGAAGGCGGTGAGCAGCCTGTCGTCCACGGGCTCCTCGCGCTCTGCGCACAACCGCAGGAACACCTCCTCCGGGGTGAGATCGTCGAGGCGAACGGGCGGGGTCACCTCCGCCGCGCTCTCCGGGGCGCGGTTCAGGCTCTGCCGGACCTGCACGAGGAGGGGGCCCTCTTCGCCGCGGGCCAGGGCAACTTTGCGGAGCTGCTCTTCGACCGAGGACTTGTAGTGGTCGACGAACACGCGCGCATACACGATGGGCGGGAGCGGGGTATCCCAGTGGAGCTCGGTCAGGCGATCCGCGACTTCGGACTCCGTTCCGGCGAGCTCGAGGACGTGGCGGTGGAAGGGGACCTCCAGGGTCTTCACGGCGGCCGCCCCGGTGGGATCGCTGGCGAGCTCGACGAGCTTCACCCCGCGCGCGGTCCCTGCCTCCTTCAGACTCAGCTGGATAGGGGAGCCCGAATACCAGGCCCGGCTGGAGCCGACCCGGTAGGCGCGGTGGATGTGCCCGAGGGCGACGTACTGGAGCCTGGGGTCGAAGATCTCCGCCGGGAGCGCGCCGATGCTCCCGACCATGTGGATGTCCGCGGGCGCATCGCCCTTCTCCGCCCCGACGCAGGTGAGGTGACCCGTGGCGACGATGGGCGCGCCGTCGTAGAGCGCCTGCGCCCGGTCGACGAGGGTCCGGTAGAAGGTGGTGAACCGATCGCGCAGTTGCGCGGCCAGCTCCGGCCCGTTGGTCAGGGTAGGGCGCACCCCGAGTCGGTACTCGTGCACGAACGGGACGGCGAGCACCACCGCATCCACTGCCTTCCCGTCGAGCCGGATGG
>JBAWAM010000867.1:0-1730 GCA_049589315.1 Myxococcaceae bacterium | reverse complement strand
GTGCTGGTGATGCTGTTCGGCGCACACGGCTGGTTCGGCAGCTGGCTGCAGGAGCGCGACGTCTCGATCATCTTCGCGGTCCCGGGCATCGTGCTGGCGACCATCTTCGTCACCTTCCCGTTCATCGCGCGCGAATTGATTCCGCTGATGCAGGCGCAGGGCAACGAGGAGGAGCAGGCCGCGATCGTGCTGGGCGCGAACGGCTGGCAGACCTTCTGGTACGTGACGCTGCCCAACATCAAGTGGGGCCTGATCTACGGCGTCATCCTGTGCAATGCCAGGGCGATGGGCGAGTTCGGCGCGGTGTCGGTGGTGTCCGGCCACATCCGCGGCCAGACCAACACCATGCCGCTGCACGTGGAGATCCTCTACAACGAGTACCAGTCGGTGGCCGCCTTCGCGGTCGCATCGCTGCTGGCCCTGCTGGCGGTGGTCACGCTGGCGATCAAGTCGGTGGTCGAGTGGCGGCACGAGCGCGAGATGAAGGCCGCCGCCGAGATTCCGCCGGAGCGGCCATCCGCGCCGACGCCCTCCCTGAAGGAAGCGCTATGAGCATCGAAATCCGCAACGTGAGCAAGAAATTCGGCGACTTCCACGCGTTGCGCGACGTGTCGCTGGACATCCAGTCGGGCGAATTGATGGCCTTGCTCGGCCCCTCCGGCTGCGGCAAGACCACGCTGCTGCGCATCATTGCGGGGCTCGAGACGGCCGACGCGGGCAGCATCCTGTTCGCGGGCGAGGACACCACCGACGTGCACGTGCGCGAGCGTCAGGTGGGATTCGTGTTCCAGCATTACGCCCTGTTCCGCCACATGACGGTGTTCGAGAACGTGGCCTTCGGCCTGCGCGTCAAGCCGCGCGGCCAGCGGCCGAGCGAAGACCAGATCAAGAAGAAAGTGCACGATCTGCTGGGCCTGGTGCAACTGGACTGGCTGGCCGACCGGTTTCCGTCCCAGCTGTCGGGGGGCCAGCGCCAGCGCATCGCCCTGGCCCGGGCGCTGGCCGTGGAGCCCAAGGTGCTGCTGCTCGACGAACCCTTCGGCGCGCTGGATGCCAAGGTGAGGAAGGAATTGCGCCGCTGGTTGCGGCGGCTGCACGACGACCTGAACGTGACCAGCATCTTCGTCACGCACGACCAGGAAGAGGCGCTGGAGGTGGCCGACCGGGTGGTGCTGATGAATGCGGGCAAGGTGGAGCAGGTGGGCTCGCCCCAGGAGGTCTGGGACCACCCGGCCAGTCCCTTCGTCTACGGTTTCCTGGGCGACGTCAACCTGTTCCACGGTCGCGCCCACGAGGGCGAGGTGCACCTGGAAGGCATGCAGCTCGACTCGCCGGAGCACGCCCATGCCCAGAACGCCAAGGCTTTCGCCTATGTTCGCCCGCACGACCTGGATGTGCGGCGCTATTCGCCGGGCGAAGGGCTGGACCCCGCCGGCCGGCCCCGCGGCATCGTGGTCCAATTGAGCCGCGCCATCGTGGTGGGCCCGATCGCCCGGCTGGAACTAATTCCGGCCGGCGACAACAAACCTGCGGGGGACAACCAGGATTCCATCATCGAGGCGCAGATTCCCGCGCAACAATACAAGGAGATGGGGTTCCGCGAGGGGGAGACGCTGGTGGTGACGCCGCGCCGGGCCCGTGTGTTTGTGGAAGGCGCCGCCTGACGGCGCCGCTTTCGGAGAAAGAATCTTGATCAACTGGTTCGAAACGGCCCCGCGCCGCGTGCTCGC